>DLBH01000046.1 GCA_002494165.1 Lachnospiraceae bacterium UBA7026
GCAAAGCCCATCTCATGGGTGACCACAGCCATGGTCATACCTTCTTCAGCCAGCTGCTTCATGAACTCCAGTACCTCTCCTACCATCTCCGGGTCAAGGGCACTGGTAGGCTCGTCGAAAAGCATCATTTTAGGCTTCATGGCCAGAGACCTAACTATGGCGATCCTCTGCTTCTGGCCGCCGGAAAGCTGACCCGGATAGGCGTCGGCCTTTTCTTCCAGATTGACCCGGCGAAGCAGTTTCAGGGCCTCCTCCTTAGCCTCCTCCGGCTTCATCAGTTTAAGCCTTACCGGGGCCAGGGTAATGTTATCCATAATAGTCTTGTGGGGAAAGAGGTTAAAATGCTGGAAAACCATGCCCATGTGCTGGCGGACCTTATTGATGTCCGTCTTAGGGTCAGTAAGGTCGGTCCCGTCGAAGATCACCTGGCCCTTTGTAGGATGCTCCAGCAGGTTTAAACAGCGCAGAAAGGTAGATTTACCTGAGCCTGAAGGTCCTATGATTACTACCTTTTCTCCCGGTACAATATGCTCGCTGATATCATGGAGTACCTCGTGGTCTCCAAAGGATTTACAAAGATGATTAACGTATATCACTCTCTCTCAGCCTCCTCTCAATCTTACCCATAACCCAGGTAAAGAACATAACTAATACCAGATAAATCATCGCTACTACCATCAGGGGAAGCAGGGCGTCAAAGGTGACTCCACGGATGATATCTCCACCACGGGTCAGCTCATTGAGGCCGATATATCCACAGATGGAAGTCTCTTTCAAAAGAGTAATCATCTCATTTACCAGGGCAGGCAGACAGTTCTTGATGGCCTGGGGCATGATGATCTGAACCATGGTGTCCACATAGCCAAGGCCCAGAGACCGGCCGGCCTCCATCTGTCCGGCGTCCACGGCCATGATACCTGAACGGAAGATTTCAGCCACATAAGCACCAGAGTTGATTCCAAAAGTAATTACCGCAACAGTAACTTTACTGTTACAGGTTGATAAAAATACAAAGAACATTAAAAGCAGCTGTACCAGGGTAGGTGTTCCCCTGATGACGGTCAGATAGAGCCGGCAGATCGCATCAGCCACACCCAGCAGCTTCTTGCCGATTCCTCCGACATTCTCTTCTCTCAGCTGGTCATGGGTAGTCCTGATAACAGCGATCAGGGCACCGATGGCCAGACCCAGTATCAGAGACAGAAGTGTCACAAGCAGAGTGATTTTTAAACCATCCACGATGTACATCCATCTCTGTTTTTCTACGAAATCAAGTATGAATTTGGCATGTAATTCAGAAAACCATTCACTCATATAATCTCCCTTTCTATTGTTTTTGCCGGCTCATGACCTTACTGGCTACCGGCTTTTAAAACCAGGCACTGCCGGTGGTTCCCAGCTTTCAGATTAAAACAGCAGCTTCCTTTTTAAAAGCCAGGTCCCACCACCAGTTGCTCTCCGGTTGACAGACCTGGCAGACTTCAGAAAAAGAGGCTGTAAAGACTACAGCCTCTCTGCCATAATATTCTTCTTAAACCTGATTCCCGGCCGCCTGCCTGTGGCTGGTCCGGGTCTTCAGAGCCGGCTGGCTCCTGCAAGTCTTATTCACTCACGATATATTTATCGAGGATACCCTGGATGGTTCCATCTTCCTTGAGCTCAGCAAGAGCGCCGTTGATGGCCTCGAGCAGCTCCTCATTATCCTTGGAAATACATCCTGCGTACTCTTCCTTTACATATTCTGTGTCAAGAATAACAAGGCCTTCGTTAGATGCTACGTAGGAAATGGCTGGCTGATTGTCGATGATTACCGCGTCAACCTTGCCGGTAACCAGAGCCTGAACGGCATCATTACCCTTGTTGTATTCTTCTACGTTCTCTTTGCCATAATCATCTGTAGCATAGATGTCGCCGGTGGTGGAAAGCTGAACGCCGATCTTCTTTCCCTTAAGGTCATCGGCAGATTTGATATCAGAGCCTTCCTTAACGATGATGGACTGGATTCCTTCTGCGTAGGTATCAGTGAAGTTAACAGACTGCTTTCTTTCATCTGTCACTGTCATACCGGCAAGACCGATATCTACCTTACCTGTCTGTACGGCTGTGATAATGGAATCAAACTCCATATCCTGGATCTGCAGTTCCAGGCCCAGCTTGTCAGCTACTGCCTTGGCGATCTCTGCGTCAATACCAACGATCTCGCTGCCGTCATAGTACTCATAAGGTGGGAAGTAGGCGTTGGTAGCCATGGTGAGAACACCTTCTGTAACCGTTGTTACTGCGGATGCGTCAGCCTGGGAGGAACCCTCGGCACTGTCGCTGGATGAAGAGCCGCCACAGCCCATGAGAAGGCATGCACAGGTGGCAACACAAAGAATCGCTGCTAATAATTTCTTTTTCATGTTCTTTCTCCTTTACATAATTTAATTCTTTATATCTGAAATATTCTTTCACATATGTATAAAATGTACCATGATTCCAGGTAAAACTCAAGAAAAACCTATGATTTCAAGGACCATTATGCGAAAAATATGCATAAATATGAATTTTGACTATTATTATCCTTCCTGTTTCCTCTTTCCCGGCCAGGCTGGTATCTTACCGCTATGATATAGGAAATCTTATCATCCTTCCTACTCTCCATCTCCCAGACAAGCCAGCATTATATTGGCAAAATATGGGAATTATTTTTTTCCTTCCTGCTTCCCATCTCCTAGCTGGGCCAGGACAATGGCGGCGAACATAATGACACAGCCAAGCATCTCCCGGGCCGACAGGACTTCATGGAGAAATAAATATCCTGCCAAGACGGAAAACACTGCTTCCAGACTCATGAGTAGAGAGGCTAAAGTAGGATTCAGGCCTTTCTGACCGATAATCTGCAGGGTGTAGGCCACTCCTGTAGACATGACACCGGTATAAAGAATAGGGCCGGCTGCGTCGAGTATGGCGGGAATATGCGGTTCCTCAAAGAGGAACATACCGATTCCGCCCAGAATCGAACCCATAAGGAACTGGATCATAGACAGCTTCATGGCATCAACCCTCCAGTTATAACGATCTATACTCATGATCTGACCTGTATAAAGAAAAGCACATAAGAGCAGGAGGCCATCTCCCTTCTCCATGGAAAAATCCCCTGTAATACAGAGAAAATAGAGACCCACCAGAGCCAGACCCACACCAATCCAGGTAAGGAGACCGCATCTCCTGTGGAAAAAGAGACCGGCTACCGGGACCAGAATAATATAGAAAGCAGTAATGAAACCTGCCTTACCGGCCGTGGTATACTGGATCCCGGTCTGCTGGGCACAATTGGCCAGGAAAAGGAAGAGACCACAGATTATACCGGCCTTCCAGAGAACAGGATCCTGCCAGCCCCCCTCCCGGAAAACCCTGGACCCCGCCTGACCTCTGCCTTCTTTCAGGCCGGCTTTATCTCCTTGCGTCTCTCTGCTTTCTTTCAGGCCGGCTTTATCTCCTTGCAGCTTTCTGCTTTCTGCCGGGCCGGCTTTATCTCCTTGCGGCCCTCTGCTTTCTGTCATACAGTCTCTATCTACTTGCACTTCTCCGATGTCTGCCAGACCGGCTTTACCTACTTGCAGCTTTCTGCCTTCTGCCGGGCCGGCTACCGGTTCTTTCTTTTCTGCCAGCCGGTCAAAAAGCAGTATCACCGGGAACAAAACAAGAGTGCCTATGAGAGATCTCAGACAGATAAAGGTCAGAGGTTCTATATAGTCCATGCTCACACTCTGGGCCACAAAAGCCGCGCCCCAGATCATGGAGGTGATCAGCAGACAGACCGTACTCCTTGCTTTTATATATTTACTGGTGTTCTCCTTATTCATGCCCTGTTCCTTCCTGGTCTCTGCCTCCTTACCGGGACAAAGACATTTTTAACAAACATTATATAAAATACCATAAGCAAGAACATACTGCAAATAACTTTTAGGGGTCATGGTCCTTTAAACGTAAAAGCTTTACTTGCGCGGACAGTTTTTTTCATGTACAATCTAAAAAGTCTGTTTTTAAAAAATATCCAAGGAATTATGACCGGCGGCCAGCCGGCCTTATAAAAGCATCAGGAGGTAAAGATTATGGCTCAGTTATGGGGCGGACGCTTCACAAAAGAAACTGATCAACTCGTATATAACTTTAATGCATCTATCGGTTTTGACCGGAAGTTTTACCGGCAGGACATGGAGGGCAGTATAGCTCACGCGAAAATGCTGGCTTCCATCGGCATTCTCACTGAGGAAGAAAAAGACCAGATTATAGAAGGTATTGAAGGCATCCTCAAGGATGTGGAGGAAGGTCGTCTTGAGATTACAGAGGAATACGAGGATATCCACAGCTTCGTGGAAGCCGTTCTGACAGACCGGATCGGCCAGGCCGGCAAAAAGCTCCATACGGGCAGAAGCAGGAATGACCAGGTTGCCCTGGATATGAAACTTTATACCAGGGATGAGCTGATGGCTGTCAGGGACCTGCTCATGGAACTGATCCTGGTTTGCCAGGACCTGATGGAGAAGCATGTGCACACGGCCATGCCTGGCTTTACCCATCTGCAGAAAGCCCAGCCCGTTACTCTGGCCCACCATATTGGGGCCTATATGGAGATGTTCAAAAGAGATTATGACCGTCTCTGTGATATCTATGAGCGCATGAATTACTGTCCCCTGGGCTCCGGCGCCCTGGCAGGTACCACCTATCCTCTGGACCGGGAGATGACAGCTTCCCTGCTGGGCTTTTATGCCCCCACCTTAAATAGCATGGATTCTGTTTCTGACAGGGACTATGTCATTGAATTTCTCAGTGCCCTCTCCCTGATCATGATGCATCTGAGCCGGTTTTGTGAAGAGATTATCCTCTGGAATTCCAATGAATACCAGTTTATTGAGATCGATGACGCCTACAGCACAGGCAGCAGTATCATGCCCCAGAAGAAGAACCCGGACATCGCGGAGCTGGTCCGCGGCAAGACAGGCCGGGTTTACGGTGCCTTAATGTCTTTACTCACCACCATGAAGGGACTGCCCCTGGCTTATAATAAGGACATGCAGGAGGACAAGGAGCTGACCTTTGATGCCTATGATACGGCTAAGGGCTGCCTGGCCCTCTTTACGGGTATGCTTAAAACCATCCGCTTCCGTCCCCAGATTATGGAAAGGTCCGCGGCCAACGGCTTTACCAATGCTACGGACGCTGCTGACTACCTGGTAAACCATGGTGTCCCCTTCCGGGATGCCCACGGTATCGTGGGCCAGCTGGTTCTTCTCTGTATCGACAAGGGGATCTCTTTAGACCAGCTTTCACTGGAAGACTACAAGGCCATCAGCCCTGTTTTTGAAGAGGATATTTACGAAGCCATTAATATCCATACCTGTATCGATAAAAGGAATACTCTGGGAGCCCCGGGTCCGGCTGCCATGACCAAAGTCATCGAGTTTAATCGCCAATGGATCCTTAACCACCGCTAGACAAAAAAATAAAGGGAAGTAATAAAGGGCCGGCCCGCTAAAGGGTCTACCCCTTTCATCTAAAAAGAAGCCTTCTATGACTGATTGGTTTGGCAGCATTGAAGGCTTCTTTCTTTTGTCTGAAATAGTCCGTCTGCTTCATCTGGCAGCCGGCAATTCATTTCCTTTTACTATATTCTTATTGCTATATCCTTACCTTTCTTCTCTCCGGCCCCTGGTCCGGGTCATGATGACCCAGAAGTCTTCCACCCGAAAGCTTTTCCGGATTATCCTGTAGTTCCAGATGAACATCCAACTGATTGTAGGGGATAGAGATCCCCTCTTCTTCGAAGGTGACAATGATATCTTCCAGACTCCTGAACCTGGCTTCCCAATAATACTGAGGTTCCACCCAGTAACGAAGCTGGACGATAATACTACTGTCCTGGAACTCCAAAACCACAACATTTACCAGGTCATCATGGAGACAGTACTTTTCCCTCTTGGCTACCATCAGCAGGGCCTTTCTGACCTTGGCGATATCCTGACCGTAGCTGATACCCACATTGAGCTCCATTCTTCTCTTATGTTCGTGGGTCATGTTGGTGATGGAGCTGTTGGCAAGATTGCCGTTGGGAATCATGACCGCCTTCTTATCTGCCGTTACTAGTTCCGTATATATAATACCGATGGCCTTAACGGTTCCTTCCTTGCCGGTTCCCTCTTCCAGGATATAATCTCCTACCCGGAAGGGTTTGATAAAGAGCAGGACAACTCCTCCTGCTATGTTGGCAAGGGACCCCTGCAGGGACAGGCCTATGGCCAGGGTGGCAGAACCCAGAAGAGCCACAATCGTGGAAGAGGCAACACCGAGCTGGGTAACTGCCAGAAAGATCACCAGGATCTTCATGGCAATATTGGCGGCGGAGTTGAGGAATGTTTTCAGGGTCACATCCATCTTGGATTTCACAAATAACTTATTCAGAATTTTGAGAATATATTTGATAATCTTGAAACCAACAAATAATATAATGGCCGCTATGAGGAGATTAAATAAAAAGTCTGATATCAACAAACCCTTTTTGCCCAGATAATCATAAATCACCTGCTTGGTATTGGACACCACGTCATCCTTTATCTCCTGGGCCGCTTCTACAGCAGTGGCTGTTTCAGTGCTTGTTAAGAGGATCCTTCCATTCAAATAAAACACTCTCCTTTTTTCTTAAGGTCTTTATCCGGTCCTTTATTTTTCTTTCACCTGGATCAAGAAAAATATATATTCAAAAGATTCCCTGATTTCCCTTTGGCCCTGGCCGGTCACACCTTTACAGATAGAGGGCCGTCGTCTTCACGATAGCCCTCTCTATAAACAATTTAACCCATGACGGGTTTATGCTTCTATTTTTAATGGTAAATGTTTTATCATGGTTTATTTTTTCGTGATATAGTTCTGGGCAGTCAGAAGCTCTGCACAGAGCACGGCTCCGCCGGCTGCTCCCCTGACTGTATTATGGGAAAGACCCACAAACTTATAATCAAAGAGAGTGTCCTCTCTCAGACGTCCCATGGACACGCCCATACCCTTCTCATAGTTCACATCAAGAGTAACCTGAGGCCGGTTGTCGTCCTCTAAGTACTGGATGAACTGCTTTGGCGCGCTGGGCAGGTTGAGCTCCTGGGGCAGGCCCTTGAAGTTAACCCAGCGGTCGATGATCTCTTCCTTGGTAGGCTTCTTTTCAAAATTCACAAAAACTGCTGCCGTATGGCCGTTGAGGACGGGAACACGGATACACTGGGTTGTGATCTTAGGCAGGTCTGCCTTTTCAATATGGTCTCCGGCTACCTTACCGAAAATACGAAGGGGCTCCTGTTCGGACTTTTCTTCCTCACCGCCGATGTAGGGGATAACATTGCCCACCATCTCCGGCCAGTCCTTAAAGGTCTTACCGGCACCACTGATGGCCTGGTAAGTGGTAGCCACCACTTCTTTAGGGCCAAACTCCCTGAGGGCATAGAGGGCCGGCGCATAGCTCTGGATGGAGCAGTTGGGTTTCACTGCCACAAAACCGCGGCTGGTACCCAGTCTCTTCTTCTGCTGGGCGATGATCTCAAAATGCTCAGGATTAATCTCTGGAACTACCATGGGAACATCTGGAGTCCAGCGGTGGGCGCTGTTATTGGATACGACAGGAGTCTCGGTTTTTGCGTAAGCATCCTCGATGGCCCTGATCTCTTCCTTGGACATGTCCACTGCGGAAAAGACGAAATCAACCTTGGAGGCAACTTCTTCCACTTCATTGACATTTCTTACAACAATATTCTTAACAGCCTCCGGCATAGGTGTATCCATTTTCCACCGTCCGCCTGCTGTCTCTTCATAAGTCTTACCTGCTGACCGGGGGCTTGCGGCGATCTCTGTCACCTCAAACCAGGGATGGTTCTCAAGCAGGGCTATAAATCTCTGGCCCACCATACCGGTTCCGCCCAGAATTCCTACCTTTAATTTCTGATCCATAACTGACTATCTCCTTATTAATTCATACATAGCATACTCAGAACCAGAACTGATTCTGTCAGCTTCTGTCCCTGGTTTCCGGCTTATCTGATGACACGGACCTTAAGCACACCATCAATCTTTTCGATGGTATGAACCGCTTCCTCATCGATCTCAGACTCGATATCAAAGATGGCATAGGAATAATCTCCCTTGGTCTTATTGCTCATCTCAGTGATATTAATCCCGTTCCTGGCAAAGGCCCCGGTGAACTGGGTCAGCATATTCGGAATATTCCTGTGGAGGATACCAATACGGCCAAGGGTCTTACAGATACCCACATCCGTGTTGGGGAAATTCACAGAATTACTGATGTTGCCGTGCTCCAGGTATTCCTGTACCTGTTCAACGGCCATGACAGCGCAATTCTCCTCGGATTCAGCTGTGGAAGCACCAAGATGAGGGAAGGCGATCACGCCCTTCTGCCCTGCACATTTGGGTGTGGGGAAATCTGTCACATAGTGCTTGATCATGCCGTCGGCAAGAGCTTTTACTACCGCATCTTCATCCACCAGACCATTTCTAGCAAAATTCATGATGACAGCGTTCCTCTTCATCCTGCGGATGGACTCAGCATTGATCATATTCCTTGTGCTGTCCAGCAGAGGCACATGGACCGTGATAAAGTCACAGCGGGAAGCGATCTCGTCCACAGAGTTCACATGCTTGACACGCTGGGAAAGGTTCCAGGCATTCTTTAGGGACAGGTAGGGATCATATCCATAGACATCAAGACCCAGGGAGATCCCAACGTTGGCAACCAGAACACCGATGGCACCCAGGCCAATTACACCAAGCTTTTTACCAGCAATCTCTGTTCCGGCAAATGCCTTTTTAGCTTTTTCCATATCTTTTGTGATATTATCGTCGGTCTGATTCTCTTCCACCCACTCATTGCCGCCGATAATATCTCTGGAGGCCAGAAGCATACCGGCAATCACCAGTTCTTTAACAGCATTGGCATTTGCACCGGGTGTATTAAATACAACGATTCCCTTCTCCGCATATTCGCGGACAGGAATATTATTGACTCCGGCACCGGCCCTGGCTACTGCAAGAAGATGGGGCATGTCCTGCATATCATGCATGGACGCGCTCCTGACCAGCACTGCGTCGGCGTCAACGATGTCATTGACCTCCTGAAAGTCCTTTCCGAACTTGGAAAGACCCTTCTTGGAAATATTGTTTAAGCATTTGTAGTGAAACATGGGTAAAAAACTCCTTTATTAACTCTTCTTTTGTATATACATCCAGAGGACTGCAGGGGATTCCGGCCGGCTGGTTTCCAGGGAAAAGCAGGGGAATCCTCCTGGCTGCCTCAAGCATCAGTTTCAAATAACTGAAATATATCTTTGTTTGACCTGCAACGTAACAATAATATATAATTACCGTCAATTCGTCAACTGTTTATTTATCTTTTTCCTTTTCCAGCATATCCTTCTCGTCAAAGGCGTCACTGATAGATCCACCGGGAGCTACCATAGGCCATACCTTCTCATCACTGTCGATAATACAGTCGATCAGGTAGGGCTCTCCACAGGCCATGGCCTCTACAAAGGCTTCCTCAAACTCTTCTATGGTTGTCACTCTCTTAGCCCTGGCTCCCATGGCTTCCGCCAGCTTGACAAAGTCTACCTTGTCAGTCAGAGTGGTGTGGGAATAGCGCTGGCCATAGAAAAGATTCTGCCACTGAC
Organism: Lachnospiraceae bacterium UBA7026; assembly: GCA_002494165.1. Taxonomy (GTDB): domain Bacteria; phylum Bacillota; class Clostridia; order Lachnospirales; family Lachnospiraceae; genus Anaerobutyricum. The sequence continues at coordinate 9,708 of DLBH01000046.1, forward strand.
GTACCATACCCAGTACATGGTTGTTGACTACTACTTCTATGATAGGAATACCGGACCTGGTGGCCGTGGCAATCTCATTCATGTTCATGCGGAAACAGCCGTCACCGGCAATATTAACCACAACCTTATCTGGACAGCCGCACTTAGCACCGATGGAGGCTCCAAGACCATAGCCCATGGTTCCGGCACCGCCGGAGGTAAGGAACTGACGGGGACGGTCGTACTTGTAGAACTGGGCAGCCCACATCTGGTGCTGGCCCACTTCTGTAGTAATTATGGCGTCACCCTTGGTCATCTCATAGATTTTCTCAACCACTGCCGGTCCGGCCAGGACATCCTGGTGGTAGGACAGGGGATATTTTTCTTTCATATCTTTGACCTGGTCAACCCACTCCTTATGGTCAAGCTGGTCAAGTCTCCGGTTAAAGATGGTCATCACTGCTTTGACATCCCCTACGATGGAGGTGTCTACAATAATGTTCTTATTGATCTCGGCCGGATCAATATCAATCTGGATAATCTTGGCACGTTTGGCAAAGGTTTTGGCGTTGCCATAAACCCGGTCACTGAAACGACAGCCGATGGCGATCAGAAGATCACACTTGGAGACACCAATATTGGAGGTCTTAGTGCCATGCATACCCAGCATACCTGTATAGAGAGGATCTGTTCCTGGATAAACGCCCTTACCCATAAGGGTATCACAGACTGGTGCGTCTATCTTTCTGACAAATTCCCTGACTTCTTTACTGGCATTGGACAGGACACAGCCTCCGCCCAGTAAAACATAAGGTCTCTTGGCCTTTTTGATCTGGTCGATGGCCTTTAAAATAGCCTTCTCCTGGATAGTCTCACAGACAGGATGAATGGGCGCCGGCGTAAAGGATTCAAAAATCACCTTATTTTTTGGATCGGTAACGTCCTTGGTAATATCTACAAGGACAGGGCCCTTTCTGCCACTGTTGGCAATGCGGAAAGCATCACGGATAGTGGAAGCCAGAACATTGATATCCTTGACGATATAATTATGCTTGGTGATAGGCATGGTCACACCCTTGATGTCGATCTCCTGGAAGGAATCCTTTCCCAGCAGGCTGACTCCTACGTTGGCAGTGATGGCCACTACAGGAATGGAATCCATGTAGGCTGTGGCCAGACCGGTCACCAGATTGGTGGCTCCGGGGCCGGAGGTAGCCATGCAGACACCTACCTTGCCTGTTGCCCTGGCATAACCGTCAGCGGCATGGGAGGCTCCCTGCTCATGAGAGGTGAGAACATGATGGATCTCATCACTGTGCTTGTATAATTCATCGTAGATATTCAGAATGGCTCCGCCGGGGTAGCCGAAGACTGTGTCTACCTTCTGCTCTTTCAGACATTCTATAACGATTTCAGAACCACTAAGTAACTGCTTCATCTTCTATAATATCCTCTCTAACCTAGCTTATTTTTAAATTATTTAATCTGATTGACATCGAGTACCGCACCTCTGTTGCCGGAGGTAACCAGGGCCGCATAACGGAGGAGATAACCTTCTTTAATCCTGGGCTCTCTGGGCTGCCATGCGGCACGGCGGGCTTCAAGTTCTTCCTCAGAGACATCCATATTCAGTGTATTGTTGGGGATATCGATCTTGATGATATCTCCTTCCTTGACCAGGGCGATGGGACCGCCTACGGCAGCCTCAGGGGATACATGTCCGATGGAAGCACCACGGGAAGCACCGGAGAAACGTCCGTCAGTAATAAGAGCGACAGAGCTTCCCAGGCCCATGCCTGCGATGGCTGAGGTAGGATTGAGCATCTCTCTCATACCAGGACCACCCTTGGGACCTTCATAACGGATGACCACAACATCACCGGGAACAATCTTACCTCCCTTGATGGCTTCGATAGCATCTTCCTCACAGTCAAAGACTCTGGCCGGGCCTTCATGAACCATCATCTCAGGCACAACTGCTGACTGTTTAACTATACCTGTATCTGGTGCCAGGTTGCCCTTGAGTACGGCGATACCACCCTCCTTCAGGTAGGGTTTATCAATAGGACGGATGACATTGGGATCCAGATTGATACAATTCTTAATATTTTCACCGACGGTCTTGCCGGTTACTGTCATACATTCCTCATGGAGGAGACCCTTCTTGCTAAGCTCATTCATGACAGCATAGACGCCGCCGGCCTCATTGAGGTCTTCCATATAAGTAGGACCAGCCGGTGCCAGATGACAGAGATTAGGAGTTCTCTTGCTGACATCATTGGCAATCTCCATGTTAAGCTCGATTCCTGCTTCATAGGCGATGGCCGGCAGATGAAGCATGGTGTTAGTGGAACAGCCCAGGGCCATATCTACGGTCAGACAGTTCTCAAAGGCTTCCTTTGTCATGATATCACTTGGGCGGATATTCTTTCTGTACATATCCATAACAGCCATACCTGCATGCTTGGCCAGACGGATTCTTTCAGAGTAGACAGCCGGAATGGTTCCGTTGCCCTTGAGACCCATACCGATAACCTCTGTCATACAGTTCATGGAATTAGCCGTATACATACCGGAGCAGGATCCGCAGGTAGGACAAACCTTATTGACATACTCCTCCACCTTCTCGGCAGTCATCTTGCCTGCCTCGTAGGCTCCTACAGCCTCAAACATGGAGGAAAGGCTTCTCTTACAGCCATCAACCTTGCCGGCAAGCATGGGACCGCCGCTGACAAAGACTGTGGGAACATTGATTCTGGCAGCTGCCATCAGCAGGCCGGGTACATTCTTATCACAGTTGGGTATCATAACCAGGGCGTCAAACTGGTGGGCCTTGGCCATACATTCTGTGGAATCGGCAATCAGCTCCCTGGTCACCAGGGAATACTTCATTCCTGTGTGGCCCATGGCGATTCCGTCACAGACAGCAATGGCCGGGAATACGATCGGAGTTCCTCCTGCCATGGCCACGCCCAGCTTTACAGCTTCACAGATCTTGTCCAGGTTCATGTGGCCCGGAACGATCTCATTATAAGAACAGCAGATTCCTACAAGAGGTCTCTCCATCTCTTCTTTTGTATAGCCTAACGCATTAAACAGGGACCGGTGGGGTGCCTGCTGCATTCCTTTTTTAACCTGATCACTCTTCATGATTAATACCCTCCCGGCGTCGTCTGTGACACCGGTTCCTTTCATTTAAAAAATAAAATAATTATTTACTAAGAAAAAATAACTCTATATTACAGAATATGAAAAAACAAGTGAAAAACCGTCTCTGTCCCTGCCTTCGTCAGATTCTCTCCACAATAAGGTCACCCATCTCCCGGGTTCCCACCTGGGTCATACCATCAGACATGATATCCACAGTACGGTAGCCATCTTCCAGGACCTTCTTGACAGCGGCGTCAATATCGTCAGCAGCCGAGTCAAGGTTCAGGGAATAACGCAGCAGCATGGAAGCAGACAGGATGGTGGCGATTGGATTAGCTATATTCTGGCCCGCGATATCAGGGGCAGACCCATGGCTGGGCTCATAAAGTCCGAAGGAATCCTCCCTGAGGCTGGCTGAACTCAGCATACCGATGGAACCGGTAACCATGCTGGCCTCATCGGATAAGATATCCCCGAACATATTTTCCGTGAGAATAACATCAAACTGTTTGGGATCACGGACCAGCTGCATGGCCGCATTATCGACCAGCATATGCTCATATTCCACCTCCGGATAATCCATGGCCACTTCATTGACAATCTTTCTCCAGAGTCTGGAGGAATCAAGAACATTGGCCTTGTCCACACTGGTGACCTTCTTTCTTCTCTTCATGGCGATGTCAAAGCCCCTGAGGGCGATCCGGCGGATCTCATCCTCCCCATAAGTGAGGGTATCGACAGCCTTCTCAATGCCATCTTCCACGTAAGTGCGGCGCTCTCCGAAATAAAGGCCTCCTGTCAGCTCTCTCATCACTACCAGGTCAAAACCGTCTCCGATGATCTCGTCACGCAAGGGACAGGCTGCCTTCAGTTCTTCGTAGAGATAGGCCGGCCTCATATTGGCAAAAAGACCAAGTCCTTTCCTTATGGCCAGAAGCCCTGCTTCCGGTCTGAGATTGGCAGGCAGCTTATACCAGGGTGATGTGGTCGTATTGCCGCCGATAGATCCCATGAGGACAGCGTCCATCTTGCCCGCTGTTTCCAGGGCTTCCTTGGTAAGGGGCTCACCGGTCGCGTCGATGGAGGCTCCTCCGAGCAGAATCTCTGTATAGTCAAATTCCTGACCATACTTTTCAGCGACCTTGTCAAGCACCTTTACAGCTTCAGCCACAATCTCGGGTCCGATCCCGTCACCTCTTATCACACCAATTTTAAAAGCCATAGTCTCACGCCTTTCCACATATTTTTTCTGATTATCATTAACTAAGCAAGGCAGTCCTCTCTTTCCCGGTCTGCTTTTTAAAGCCGGCGTCAGAGAATAAAGGAACTGCAATTATATATAATAACTCATTTTTTGCTGAGAATCAATTCATTTCCTTTTTAAAACCATACATTCTTAATGAATATATATCCATCTAAACCAAAAGCTGACAGAATTCCCCTTTTTACAAAAGTCTCATTCGGGAAGATTAGCCGGCAGGTTTTTCTGTTTTATCAATCTCTTTCTTTTCTTCTGTCCCAGTCTGCTTTTCCTGCCCGCCGTTCTCTTTCTTTTCTGTCCCGGCCGGCTCTTCTGAAGGCTGGTCCTTATATTTTTCACGGTTATTTTTTATTTTTTTCTTAATATCCTTACGCAGCTTCTTCCAGGCTTTGGGATGCTCCACATAGTAAAGGGGGCACATCTTTCCGGTCACATCATAGTGGCGGATCACCTGCTTTTCCGTCAGGTCATAGGTCCTGCAAAGCCATTCTGCCAGTCTCACCAGAGACTTACGGGTCTTTTTATTAAATTTACCACTGGAGGTTTCATGGCAGCATTCTATGGAAACGGTATCAACGTTCCTGTCCTTAGAGGCGTAGGCCATCTCCCCGAGAGGAATACACTGGAGAATCTCTCCCTCCAGACCAATGATATAGTGGCTGGAAACCTTTCTGGTATGGGTTTTGCCCAGGCTGTTGAAATAATCTCTGTTCTCCTTGGCGGTACTGCCCGGATTTTGCACATAATGGACCACAATCCCTTTTACCTTCTTCAGGACTTTCTGACTCCTGCTGTATTTATTGGGCTTGAGAAAATCCTCGGTAATCTCAGGAGCCCCGGGTGCCCCGGGAACCTGGCCTGCATTTTGATACTTTTCCTCCCCTTCTTCTTTGGAGGATTCCTCCTCGGCCTTTTGCCCTGTGCCGGTCTGCCCGTCTGCCATCTGCGTTCCTTCCATAAAGGCTGTCGCCTCTTCTTTTTTCCCGGACAAACTACCGGAAATCCTGCTGGAAATATTAATAATGACAAGCATACAGACCAGAAAGGTAATCAATGCTGCCAGGAGGGTCTGCCAGGAGGATGGAAATGATTTATGAAAATGTGTCTCTTTCCTTCTGTGTCTCATGATCCCAAACCTTTTTTTGTCTCACAGGCACAAGTCTGTTCTTCCTCTGTCTCTCACTGGTCCTGCTTTTCTTTTAAAAAGCTTCCGGACCCCTGCTTTTCCATACCACCGGCCAGGCCTGGATTTTCCAGGCAGCAGACGGATCTGATATTATATCAAGGGGAGGCACACCAAAGGCATACCTCCCCACAGATACATATATCATGCTTAAGCAGCTTCAGTCTCAGTCTTTTCCACTGAGTTTCGCATCGATGGCTGCCGCCGCCTTCTTTCCGGCTCCCATAGCCAGAATTACTGTAGCAGCACCTGTAACAGTATCTCCTCCGGCGTAAACATTTTCCTTGGAGGACTCCATGGTCTCCTCATTAACAATAATACCGCCCCATCTCTGGGTATCAAGACCCGGTGTGGTCTGGCGGATCAGTGGATTGGGACTCTGGCCAATGGCAATGATCACTGTCTCCAGGTCCATGACATAGTTGGACCCTTCTACAGGCACAGGCCGGCGTCTTCCGGATGCGTCCGGCTCACCCAGTTCCTGTTTGACTACCTCCATACCAGCTACCCAGCCCTTGCCATCATCGAGGATAGCTGCCGGATTATTGAGAAAACGGAAAATGATTCCTTCCTCCTTGGCATGATGAAGCTCTTCTAACCGGGCCGGAGCCTCTTCTTCACTACGGCGGTATACGATATATACTTCCTCTGCGCCGAGACGCTTGGCTGTCCTTGCCGCGTCCATGGCAACATTGCCGGCACCTACGACGGCGACACGGCGGCCGATCTTAACCGGTGTAGCCACTTCAGGGAATTTGTATCCTTTCATCAGATTCACTCTGGTCAGGAACTCATTGGCTGAGTATACACCGAGAAGATTCTCCCCGGGAATATTTAAAAATCTTGGCAGGCCGGCACCGCTGCCCACAAAAACAGCCTCGTAGCCTTCCTCCATTAATTCATCGATGGTGATAGACCGGCCTACAATAACATTAGGCTCAATTTTAACGCCCAGGTCTTCCACACTCTTGATTTCCCTGGCAACCAGGTCCTTGGGCAGACGGAATTCAGGGATTCCGTAGGAAAGAACGCCGCCAGCCTTATGAAGTGCCTCAAAAACAGTGACCTCATAACCTTTCTTAATAAGCTCACCGGCACAGGTGATGCCGGCAGGACCAGATCCTACTACGGCTACCTTATGGCCGTTCTTTTCAATATGTACTTCTGCAGCCTGGGCATGCTCCATATGATAATCAGCGACAAAACGTTCCAGACGTCCGATGCCCACCGGTTCGCCCTTGATTCCACGGACACACTTTCCTTCACACTGGTTTTCCTGGGGACACACGCGGCCACAGATTGCCGGCAGGGCATTCTCAGAGGTAATCACCTGATAAGCTCCTTCAAAATCTCCCTCAGCGACCTTAGCAATAAAATCCGGAATAGGTACATTGACCGGGCAGCCGCCCACACAGGGACGGTGCTTGCAGCCAAGACAGCGGCCTGCTTCCTCCATGGCCATCTCTGCCGTATAACCCAGGGCCACTTCATTAAAATTCTTATTTCTTACGTCCGGTGCCTGTTCCGGCATGGGAACCTTGACAGGACTCATATTTTTCTTAGCCATTACTGTTCACCTCCAAGTCCGATTCTGCACTTGTGCTCTTCCTCTTTAAAAAGACCCTGTCTGACCATACACTCATCAAAATCAACCAGGAATCCATCGAAATCCGGTCCATCTACACAGGCAAACTTGGTCTCACCGCCAACGGTAACCCGGCAGCCGCCGCACATACCTGTTCCGTCAATCATAATAGGATTGAGGGAAACCATGGTATGAAGTTCTGCAGGCCTGGTAACTTTGACTACATTCTTCATCATGATCAGGGGGCCGATTGCGATACATTCACCGTATTCCTCTCCTTTGTCAAGGAGATCCTGGAGGACTGTGGTTACAAAGCCTTTGGTTCCGAGACTTCCGTCGTCAGTGGCGATATATACATTATCACAGAAATCTTTAAACCGGTCCGCAAGAAGAACATATTCCGCACTCTTACCACCGATGATCACGTCAACAGGAGTTCCCAGGGAGGCAAGCTTTCTCAGCTGGGGATAGAGGGGAGCCGCTCCCACACCGCCGGCAACACCAATCACCTTTTTGTCTGATTTCTCCAGCTTGGCAGGAACACCCAGCGGCCCTACGAAATCATGGACATAATCACCCTCCTCTTTCCGGGAAAGCAGGGTTGTGGAGTATCCAACAATCTGGTAAATAATGGTTACGGTCTCAGCATCGCGGTTATAATCAGCTATGGTAAGAGGCACCCTCTCACCATCCTCATCCACGCGGATAATGATAAACTGTCCCGGCTGGCATTTTCTTGCAACAAAAGGAGCATGAATCTCCATCAGCTCAACCAGCTGATTCAGTCTCTCTTTTTTTACAATTTTATACATAAAATACACCCTTTCCTACTAAAATACTTCTCTTTTCCAGCCTGGTCCCACATATCTGTTCTGTCACAAAAAAGGCAATGAAAAAGAAAAATCTGTTCTGTTTTAAGGAAATCCCATAGTTTACTGCAAAAGAAACTATCTTCCTATCAGTAACTACACTATTGTCTCAAAAATTTATAATGTTAGTCAATACTAACAGCCCTCTTTTTTTAAGAAAATCAGAATTTTTTGAATTTTTCTTTTTGATTTCCTTCAAATTATCCCATAAACGACCGGGAATACAAGAAAAACCGCCTTTTGTCCTTACTCATCCTTTCATCAGCCAGGTATGCTCATGCAAAAAAAGAAAGAACAAAAGGCGGTCATGTTAATTCATAAAACAATACTGATGGTTTCTGTCACCAGCCTTGAACTCAGTCCTATTTTTTAAGTTTAAAAGAACTCTTCAAGGAGACGATCCGGTTAAAGACCAGACGGTCCGGTCTGCTGTCCTTAGCGTCGCAGCAGAAATAGCCCTTTCTGACAAACTGGAAGCTGTCATAGGCCTTGCTGTCTCCCAGGGCTGCCTCCAGCTTACAGTTCTTTAATACCGTAAGGGAATCAGGATTAAGATTCAGACTGCCGTCCTCATTGTAGACACCCTTCTCCTCATCCACGATATTCTCATAGAGGCGGACCTCAGCATCCACAGCAGTCTCTGCGCTGACCCAGTGGATGGTTCCCTTAACCTTACGGCCTGTGAAACCACTGCCGCTCTTGGTAGCCGGGTCATAACTGCAATGGATCTCTACCACCTTGCCCGTCTCATCCGTCTTATAGTCGGTGCAGGTGACAAAGTAGGCGTTCATCAGCCTTACCTCATTACCAGGATAGAGACGGAAATATTTTTTGGGGGGATCGATCATAAAATCATCCCTGTCTATATAAAGTTCTCTGGAAAAAGCAACCTGCCGGCTGCCCAGGGCTTCGTTCTCCCGGTTATTCTCCACTTCCAGGTACTCAACCTGTCCCTCAGGATAGTTATCAATAATTACCTTGATGGGATCAAGGACGGCCATCATACGGGCCTTCTTCAGCTTGAGGTCATCTCGGATACAGAACTCCAGCATGGCATAGTCCACAGAACTCTGGGCCTTAGCCACACCTGCCAGCTCTATAAAGGTCCGGATGGATTCAGGAGTAAAACCTCTCCTTCTAAGAGCCGCAATGGACACCAGCCTGGGGTCATCCCAGCCGTCGACAATACCTTCTTCTACCAGCTTTTTGATATAGCGCTTACCTGTAATCACATTGGTCAGGTACATTTTGGCAAACTCGATCTGCCGGGGCGGCTGTTCAAAACCGACCTCCCTGACCACCCAGTCGTAAAGGGGACGGTGGTCTTCAAACTCCAGGGTACAGATGGAGTGGGTCACCCCTTCAAAAGCATCCTCAAGGGGATGGGCGAAATCGTACATGGGATATATGCACCACTGGTCTCCCGTATTATGATGGGACATGTGAGCTACCCGGTAGAGAATAGGATCTCTCATATTAATATTGCCGGCAGACATGTCGATCCTGGCTCGCAGGACTTTCTCACCATCGGCGAACTCACCATTCTTCATTCGCTCAAAGAGGTCCAGGTTCTCCTCCACGGACCGGTTCCGGTAAGGGCTCTCCTTACCAGGCTCAGTAAGGGTGCCCCGGTACTCCCTGATCTGATCCGCAGTCAGGTCACAAACATAGGCCTTGCCCTTCCTGATCAGGGTGACAGCTGCCTCATACATTTTCCCGAAATAGTCGGAAGCGAAAAAGAGTCTGTCCTCGTAGTCGGCACCAAGCCATTCCACATCGGCTTTAATGGACTCCACAAACTCAACCTTCTCCTTGGTGGGATTGGTATCGTCAAAACGGAGATTAAACTTTCCACCATACTCTTCTGCCAGACCGTAATTTAAAAGAATTGATTTTGCGTGACCTATATGCAGGTAACCATTGGGTTCCGGCGGAAACCGGGTCATCACATGATCATAGACTCCCTCAGCCAGGTCCTTGTCAATCGCAAGCTCAATAAAATTCCTGGAGACCTTCTCTCCGTCCTGGTTTTCCCCGGCGGGCTGTGTCCCGGTAAGAGCCTTCTCTTTACTGATATCTCCCATCTCAATCCTCCTTATATCTGTAATTCCCTGAATAATCTCATGACCTGCCGGTCACTCCTGCAGCTGTAATATCTTAAGGATTAACAAGAATATAACCGCTGTAACACTTACTTCCGTTATAGTATAAGCTCTTTCCGGAGGGACTGTGAGGCACCATATGGGCAATCAGGTCTTTGAGGCTGGCCAACTTGATTCTCTGGCTGCCCCCTGCCCAGTCTCTGTTGGCAGAGTCGGCTACAATCACATTCCCGTTTTCCGTCAGTCCCAGCAGTACCATCGTGTGACGGGACCGGGCCCATTTTGAATCATAGCTACTGCTGATCCGGCCATTTTTCTGTCTGCGGTTATTGGTCTCAATCACCACAGCCTCTCCCTTTCTCAGATGGGAGGTCAGTACCTTATATACTTTATTATCAGAAGAAAAACTGCTTACGTATTTATTCCTGATACCGCACTTTTTGAGAATCCTGCTGATTCCGTATAAAGTCACAGGCATCTGGCCATTAATAGACTTACTGTAGTTCTTTTTCCAGGCAGACTTTCCAAATACAGCCTTTTCCAGGACAAAGCGGGTAGTGTTAGGCGTATATGTGGCGTACCTGCTTTTATAGCCGCTGAGAACCGTGGTAAGAGAGCAGACGGCACAGCCGTGGGCTGGAATGTAATCTTTGCGGTTCCTGCCAAATCTGAACTGGTTAAAAACATTATAAGTTCTGGTACCGGATGCAGTGTTGATACTGGCAGTGACATAAGCCTCATTACTGCTGACAGGCAGCGAGGATACAGATGTTGTCACGAAAGATGCCTCCGCGGGAATATAGGAAGCCATGACCATGACGGCGGCCAGAACTGTACTGACTAGTCTCTTTGGAAGTGCAGTTTTTTTAGTTTTTTGATTCATTGTGCTTAACCTCTACTTTCATTTTATCTGCTATGTGGGCCGCCGGCCAAACCTTGAAGGCTAGGACAGCAATAATAGTATACTTCATAATTCACTTATTTGTAAAGTTTCTATTAACTGAAGCCTCCCGGAAGTGAACTTATTTCCAACGGGATGTCCCGCTGCCGCCGCTGATGTCAAAGTTGACAGAATCCACGACCGCGCCCAGGTCTTCATCCCATACTACCAGGTTGAGTCCATCCAGTCTCCTGGAATACTCTACGTTTCCAATCCTGATGTAGGCCTTGCCCAGCTTCTTGTCATCATCATTAATCCCGCAGCTGGTGATCGACATGCGGTAGCGGCCGTAGTGGGAATAATCCATGGGAATACGCTCTGTAATAAGGTCTATGCTGCCATCTGCCAGGTCCTCCTGGGGCAGGGCCACCTGATCAAGCTTCTCCTCATCCTCCTCCTGATCCTGGCTGTCAGTCTCCCCGCTTGTCGCCGGACTTATACTGGTCTGTGAAGAAGTCCCGTCCACGGTCTCAGAAAGAGGAAGCAGCATCTGGGATAGTGGATCCTCCTCCTCAGGAAGGCCGTACTTGACCACATAACCCTTGGCTGACAGGCTCTCCTGGCGGAATCCTTCTGTCACAAGACCATGCTTAACGATACCGAAGAAACTGGCTCCATATTCCTGGGAAAGATCAGAGGTCAGTCCCAGAGCCTGGAGATTCTCTATATTATCTTCTGTCACCGCCCCGCTGGTGTCGAATTTGGAAGCCATGAGCAGGGACCTGTTCTCCTCCTTCATCTTTTTCAGATAAACATCCATGTCATCTTCAAATAAAAGGGCCAGGTTCTGGTACTTGCAGAAGATCTCATAACGGTTGCCCTGACTGGTAGTCAGATAAGCTGTCACCTTGATAATGGGTTCACCCAGACTGTTGCTGCTGCCCTTCATATATTCTGACAGGTCCAGCTCTGTGTTGCATACCAGGGCTGCCTCTTCATCCCTCTTGACATGATCCATGATTATGGTCTCACTGTCTCCGCCTGTCCCGCTGGTTTTTCCATCGGCTTTTTTCTGGGCAGAAGCCTTCGGGGTCTCTGTCCCCTCCTCTTCCTGCTTAAGCTCATAGGCTTCAAGGTCATTAATGATATTGCCGACAGAGTCGGTGATAAAACCACTCTCATCTATCTTATAGCCCTGGTCAAGCAGGGCCCTTCTTCCGGTCATGTAAGTTTTAGGCGAAACCAGTTCTACCTTGGCTTCTACCTTATCCACCATATCAAGACCCAGGACATAACCCAGTTTGAACCACATCCTTGCCGTTCTGTTCTCCTCATCACAATTATCCCAGGCCAGGGCAGAGGCATTGCGCATACGGGTAAGAACGGTTTCGTCAAATTCTACATCGGCCAGCTTGTCCATGAAAGCGGAATGCTGACTGAGCTTGGAATTGAGCTTATCTATACCCATCTGCTCAATGAGGGTCTTTTCTCCTGAAAAAAGATTGACCCCAAGTCCCAGACGGTCCCCGGGAATCTTCACTCCCATGGCCGCCAGTGTAGTGGGGAACATATCCATGGTCGAGTAAGTCCTGTATTGATTATCTTCAGGCTGGACCGGTGAATTGATCACAAGGCTGTAGGTCTTCCTCTGGTAATCCGCCGGAACATCCAGGCAGAAATCTTTATCCATAGTAGGGTGGTCTCCGCAGATGATGATGGTGGTATCCTTGTAAAAATCCTGCTCAGAGATCCACTGGACGAAGCTGCACACCTGTCTGTCAGCACAGGCAAAGACATTAGCATACTGCTCTCCAAAGTCATCCCGGCACTGCTCACAATAATAGCCATCCTCAAAATGGGTATCCAGAGTCAGCATGGTCAGGTTGAAGGGCTGGCCCTCTGCCGCCAGGCTGGTCAGTCTCTTCTTTGCCATATCGTAGAGCTTCTGGTCCTCAAAGCCCCAGAACTTGAAATAACCCTTGGGAATCAACCCGTTGCTTTCAGCGTAATAATAATCTTCGATATCGTAATTACCATGCTGGGTATAGTATAGTTTCCTTCCTCCGAAAGTGACATCTGACCCCAGCATAAATACATTCTTATAGCCCTGTTCCTCCAGAATGTCACCCAATGCCGTCACATCTGAGAAAAAGGATTTCTGTGTCTCCAGACTGTTTCCGTCCAGGGAGGTCTTTAAGGGCAGGCCGCTGCTCTGGGCAAAAAGGCCACCCATGGTCCATGTGGACCCTGACAGAGAGATTCCTCCGTTGAGCTTGCCCTTATCCCCGCTGAAATTCTGGTTTCCGTCAGCCAGCTTGGTCAGATTAGGGATATTATTATAGGAAAATGCTCCCCCTGAAGCCTGGTCAGCAAAAGTAGTTTCCATGGATTCCAGGTAAATATAGATGATATTTCTTTTTTTCCTGGGAAATTCCAGCTTAACACTCTTGGGATCTACATAGTGGTCTTCGATGAAGGTGGACTCCACCAGCTGACTCTGCAGGAAATCAAAAAGACCCAGGTTGGTTTCCAGTGTCCAGATAGAGTAAATAATCAGGCCAAAGGAAGTGAGCAGGGTTGCTATGAGGGTGAAGTGATAGGCTTTCACCGTATTGCGCACCAGAATAAAGAGAAAGATCACGGCCACCAGGGCCAGGCCTGCCGGCAGGATATAATCCATGATATACTCTCTGATCATATCTGAATTAGTCCCCTTCAGGGAAACCTGCAGATGAAAAAGAATCTCTTCCACAGAAAGTTCTGACCAGGTATTAAAGAGCCAGACTGTCGTCGCCAGGATGACAAGGGATAGGGCAAAGAGGATCACTGTAAGTATGGTAATCAAATATCGGAAAAATGATTTCATATGCACTCCTAATCTCTATATCTGAAAAAAAGCCTCCCGGATACTCCGAAAGGCTAAAGAAATACTGTAAAGCTGCTGACGAGACTTGAACTCGAGACCTCCGCCTTACCAAGGCGACGCTCTACCGACTGAGCTACAGCAGCCTGTCAAAAAACCTGACGAAAGAGATAATAACATGTGGTAAAATGTTTGTCAAGCATTGACTTAATGATGAAATACGAAAAATTTACTGAAGATATAATTGGACACAGTCACAATTACCTGGACCACCAGCTTGGCGATCTTATCATTGACGCCGGCCACAGTCACCATGAGAAACATGCAGGCCATATCCATAAGCAAAGTTGCCACCCGGGAACCGGTAAAGGCAGCTGCCTCAGCCAGCATATCCTTCCTCTTGCTCTGAAAGACATATTTTCTATTGGTAAAATAAGCAAAGGTAACCGCAGCGATCCAGGATATAATATTGGCTGCCTGAAGCTGGACCGGCTTCTGGGGATCCAGGAAAGTACACACACACAGATAGTAGACCGACAGACTTACCACTGTCGTAAGCACACCCACGATGAGATAATTAATGATCTCCCTGTACTTGCCGTACAGGCTTTTCATACGTTCCATAGACGATAACCTCTCTCTAAAAAACTGATACCGGCCTGTTTTACTTAGTCTTTTCTTAAATCAGAGAAGCTGGTCACAGCATCTCAGGGCCGCTTCAATGACTGCATCCATATCATAGTATTTATACTCGCCCAGCCGTCCTCCAAAAACTGTCTTGTCTTCCTTGTCGGCCAGAGCCTTGTAGCGGAGGTAGAGGGCCCCGTTCTTCTCATCATTTACCGGATAGTAGGGCTCATCTCCAGGCTTCCACTCGGAACTGTACTCACGACTGATTAGGGTCTTGGGCAGGTCCCTTCCCTCATCATCCTTACCGAATTCAAACCACTTGTGTTCGATAATCCGGGTCCAGGGCGTCTCGGCGTCTGTGTAGTTGACAGCTGCGTTACCCTGGAAATTAGGTATATCCAGCAGTTCGTTCTCAAACCGGACTGACCGGTACTCCAGATTGCCCAGGCTGTAATTATAGTAAGCATCGATGGGGCCTGTATAGATTACTTTTTCTGCCATGGCGTCATAGGTCTCCCTGTCATCCAGGTAATCGGAATTGAGCCGGACTTCTATGCCCTCCAGCATCCGGTCCACCATCCTGGTATAGCCACCCACAGGAATGCCCTGATAGAGAGCATTAAAATAATTATTGTCAAAGGTAAAGCGGACAGGAAGTCTTCTTATGATGAAAGCAGGCAGGTCTGTGCAGGGCCTTCCCCACTGTTTCTGGGTATATCCCTTGATCAGCTTCTCATAGATATCCGTGCCCACCAGACTGATGGCCTGCTCCTCCAGATTCTTCGGTTCAGTGATGCCGACCTCTTTTTTCTGCTCCTCAATTTTTGCGGCCGCCTCCTGAGGAGTTACAACGCCCCACATCTTATTGAAAGTATACATATTGAAAGGAAGGGAGTAGAGCTCACCATGGTAATTGGCTACAGGGGAATTGGTGAAACGGTTGAAGGTCGCAAACTGATTGACATAATCCCATACCCTCTTATTATTGGTATGGAAAATGTGGGCTCCGTACTTGTGGACATGGATTCCCTCCACATCCTCCGTATATACATTACCTGCGATATGGGAGCGCTTATCAATCACAAGAACCTTTTTGCCTCTCTTTTTTGCCTCATGGGCGAAGACAGCTCCGTAAAGTCCGGCGCCTACAACCAGATAATCGTATATCATATCCCGGGCCTTTTCTTTTTTCCTTTTTTCCTTCATCATCAGGTATCCTTCAAATAAATCCAGGTCTTCCTTCCTGGTAATCTTAATATTTGTCTGGGATCCTTCGGAAAAATATACCTTCTTGCCCATCTTGTACATAAGAGTCGTGGTGTGGGGTTCCACCTCATTGATGAGGCCTGTCTCCACTGCCTCCTTATATATATCGTGGATAAAACCATAGCGGAAGGCATGGGGAGTGCTCATACAGGCGATGGTATCCCTGTCGATCCAGGTACTTGAACCCTTCTTATCTTCGTCTTTAAAACCTGATAAGAGGAAAAAGTCTGTAGTGGCTATGGCATTACCGGTCTCCCGGCATACCCTTATGGCATCCGTAATAATATAGTCCTCAATGAAGGGAGATGCTCCGAAATGAACCAGGACAATATCATCCTCGCTGGCTATGCCTTCCAGATGATTAATTCCATTCATCACTGATTCCTGGAAATCCTTGCCTCCCTTTGCCACCCAGCGAAGCTTGCTGAATCCGTATTTTTCCTTCATCTCTTCCATGTAGTCCATATAGGACTCGATGCAGACTACCTCGATCCCGTCAATCTGGGGATGATTCTGAAAGGCCTCCACCGTATAGGCCAGCACCGGCTTTCCCATAACTTCTATAAACTGCTTGGGCACCCGGGCCCCGACTCTGCTGCCGACTCCACCGGCCAGTATCACTGCTATGTTCACTTTCTTATCTCTCCTTATCATCTAATCCGTAATCATCATTTACTATACATGAAATCTCTGGAAAATTCCAGACAAAAAGTCCTCAGGCGGGTCTGATCAACCCCTTTCTCCCGGCATAAGGAGAAACCTGAAGGACTTTCTTGTGTTATGTCTATGTTATTTTTCTATCTTTTCCCGATTAATCATGGTGCTTGGACCAGGCATGGCTGCCTCCGCTCTGACAATAGTAGGAAGAATTCATCTTGTGGTGTCCCTTCCAGCAGGCATTGGCCGCCTGGACGTCAAAATACTTCTTATGACCGGAAATTACCACATAATTCCACCAGTGCTCACAGCTTGACCCATCACCTCTTACATACCTGCCACTACAAAGGCCGGCCCTGAAGCCGAGATGATTGGCCATAATACAGAAGACAGCAGACATATCATAGCAGGTTCCCTGCAGGGTGAGCAGATTTCTATACCTGCTGCGGAACTTCTTACTGTATGTAACCTGTTTCTGATATCCCAGTACGGCAGCCTGCTTTTTCATCGCATTCATATGGGCCTTCTTAACATGGATACGAGTATGTCCGTCGCTGTGAGAATACTTCATATTTTTAACAAGATATTCATAGACAGCTTTCAGTTTCTGCTTGTCTGTCATATTGGAATTCGTACATCTTCGCAGAAGGATCTCACTGGCCGCGTCAATCTTATGATTACCAGTATAAATCAACTTGGCCTCTGCCCGTGACGAATAGAAAGATACCATAGTAAGCAGGGCTAAAAGCATCAACAACATACGACATTTTCTTAATAAACTCATACTCTTCTCCTTGATTAGTCCTGATTTTGGACTGACTGACTCAGAGTCAGACTTTCCAATTATGTCTTATTACCCAATAAAGGTAACATGAAAGAAATATTTTTTCAATTTCCAGTTAATATTTTATTAATATTTTTCTTGGAAAATATAGCTTATTAAAAAAAATCCTTGTTATTTATCTAAATAATCATAGAATATTCCTGACATCACAAAAAGTATTTGGGAAGGAATATAAAAAAACCAGGTCAGTCTGGCCATCCCCTCTGTCATGGCCAGAGACGGGCCCAGGCCCGGATACAGCAGGTAAGCAGCTACTGTGATATCACAAAGTATAAATAAGAAGAAACCCAGACTCATACACAGGCAGGCCCGGCTTTTTCTCCTTATCAGGCTGACCAGACTTACAAGCTGATTCATGATTATGTTACACCCATAAACCAGCATAAGGGCTGGCATCAGCAGGTCTCTTCCAGTCAGACCTTCCAGGCTCATGGTTCTGGATAAGAGTCCACTGTAGAGGGCTGCCGCCAGCAGGACAAGGACCGGCAGGACCAATCTTGCAGAAATAAACCCCCAAAAAGCTCTGGCCGGTGACTGGCTCGGGGTCAGTCGGGAATAAAAACAAATATTGAGCCTGACACCATGTACAAGCTGGACCAGGACAAAGATAAAAAGAGCCGTCAGAATCCGGTCCAGGAGAATCTCAAAACAGAAATCCGCCAGTGCGGTCAGCATAAGGGCTGTGGAAAGCAGGATCCGATTCGGGTCCTGCTTCTTCTTTAGCAAAAACAGGGAGTAAAGGGTGCAGACCAATATGGTAAAAAACCTTAAAGGATGACAGACCTGACCGAAGAATCCCGGAATAATCACAAGCCCATAGAGGACTGCTTCCAGGCAAAAAAAGGCGGCCAGAGTCCGGCCATCATCAGACTGGCCGGTCATCTCCGGCTCATCTCAGACAGCTTATCATTGAGTACTGTCTGGAATCTTTTGAAGCTGTCAGCAGATTCCCCGGGCAGGTCTTCCACAAGGCCGGCCTCCAGATCCGATAGAGACCTGTCTATAACACGGAGAAGATCCGTGGCCTTATCTGTCAGAACCGCCGTTGAAGGTCTTCCCAAATCCAGATCCACATAACCTTTTAAGTAGAGCTGCTCAATGACAGAGGCGATCACCGGCCAGGAATCATCCATATAATCCATAAGCTCTTCCTTGCTCTCAATAGTGTCAAATATATGGAGATAAGTAATAACACGGATTTCTCTTTTTGACAGGTCAAATTCCATCCGGACATTATTCATCTCCCTCTCGATCATCTTTCTCATATAGTAATAGGAAGTCCATATATTTACCTCGTCCGTCTTCTGTACACTGATGGCCCTCTCCTGACCCAGCTTCCTGGTCCCCGGCATAAAGCTGAAGGCACCGTCATCATGGGCAAAGCCCACAAGGAAGGAATAGATCTCCGGTTTTCTCTCCTCATACTCCTCCTCCGTCAAAAGATTCTTGTAAAAATTCCGGTAGTATTCGATAACATTGAGCTTCATCCTGACGATCCTGGAGGGATTCATGCCCTGGGAAACCAGGGATCCTTCTGTTTTAACATAATAATAAACAGGGACCTTGAGCACATATATATATTCCGTGTGAAGAATGTATTCCATATTAAATATGAAGTCCTCACACCATCTGATGTTCTCATCCATGGAAAGCTGGTATTTTTCTATGATTTCCCTCTTAAAAAACTTATTCCAGATAACCCCGTAATAGAAGTCGGCAGGACTTACCAGCATACAGTCGGCATACTCCAGCTTGGTGTAGACTCCGCTCTTATCGATGGACCCTTTTCTGGAGGTATTTTCCCCTACTACCCTGTAGAAATCTGCCACCACCATATCCACGTCATTGTCTTCCATGGACCTTACAAAAAGCCTGGTGGCTTCAGGCACAATCCAGTCATCGGCATCCAGAAACTGGATATAGTCTCCTTTAGCCAGGCTCAGGGCCTGGTTTCTGGTATCAGATACTCCGGAATTCGCCTTGTGGACTACCCTGACACGGCTGTCGGCGGCAGCATATTGGTCGCAGATGGCAGGTGATGCATCCTTGCTCCCGTCATCCATCAGCAATAACTCTATATTCTGATAATCCTGATTTAGAATACTTTCTATACATCTTCTGATTACTTTCTCCCCGTTATATATAGGTACAATGACCGAAACAAGAGCTTTATTTTCTGCCATCTTTTTCTCCTTTTCTCTTTATCTCTTATAATGGCCGGGCATCCAGCCATGACTGATACAATACTCCAGGTCCCAGCTTTCCTTCCACCGGTCCTCTCCCCGGTAGTCCTTGTCAGCAAAGAGCTTCCAGTTCCAGTAGAACCAGCCGGAAGCCCTGGCAAAACTTCTTAGCTCCATGCGGGCAAGCTGGCGGAATCTTGTCTTTTTTACCTCAGGATCTGCCGGCCCGTCCACGGTATAATGGTTACAGATACACCATTCCCCCACCAGGACAGGTACAGCCCTGGTCACCAGCCTAAGCCTCATGGACAGTAGTTTCAGGTAGATCTTGTAGATAAAAGGCCGGTGAATTGGTACAAACATCTCCATGGCCCAGATATAAGGATGGACATCCAGATAGACATTTTTCATATTATGCTTTAAGAAGAAACCTGCCCAGAGGTCCATGCGGAAACCATCGTGAAATACTATGGCCTTATCCGGGGCAAGCAGGGTCCTTATTCTTTTGTAGGCCCGCATGTAAAAGCTTTTTAAAAAGCCCATTCCCACATGGGCTGACCCTTCTGCCTCCTTGGGGTCGGCTGCCTTGCCTGTAGTGGGCGCAAACTTATACACCAGATAGCTGATAGGCTCATTGACCACTTCTATACCGAAAAGCCCCTTCCTTTTTCCATACCTGTAGGCCAGCTTCTCCAGGACCAGAAGGACATAATCTACCTCAGCCTTGTCAAAATGCCATTTGCACACACCGACGATACCACCATTGTCATAGCCATTCTGGCAGCCGGGTGTGGTATGGAGGTCCAGGAGGATCTTTAACCCGTATTTCTCCGCCCATTCAAAGGCCCGGTCCACATATTCTATACAGCCCAGGTAGGGCTTTCTGTCACCAAACACAAAATAGGGTAAAGGAAGTCTGACGGTATTGAGGCCGAGGGCAGCAATCTTCCTGAAATCCTCTTCCCGGATATAAGTATCCCTGTGCTTTTTCATCCGGACCGCCAGTTCTTTCCGGTCCAGCTTCCTGTTAAGCCAGGTTTCATCCTCCGCATCTGTGCCCTCAAACATGGCCGGTTCCATCCATTTTTCCAGAACCAGCCAGTTACCTAGATTCGTTCCTTTTATTCTCATGCTTCATAAGCCTCTCTAGATTTTCCCATGGAAATTCCCTTTCAGGCAGCTCCACCTTAAAAAAGAAGACCGGAAACACTGTCTGTTCCCGGCCGTCCCTGCTCATTTATAAACACCTTTTCCCAACGGACTGAATCTGGGCAGGCCGCCGACATATTCCCGGGCAGGATCCCGGCCCGCAGCAGGAAGTCAGTCATAGGAAAGTTATTTCAGATATTTGCCATTCACATAGCCGCTTTTATCAAGCTTAGAGGAATAAACCCATACATATTCCCCACTCTTTTTGCCGGTGACCTCAACCTGGTCCCCATTGTAAAGCTTGCCGATGATATTGCTGTCACTGTACTCCGGTGCGGATCTGAGAGCCAGATAATTCTGGGTTCCTGACACCGTCTTTTTCGTGGACGACTTCTTCTTACTGCTCTTTTTGGAAGAGCTGCCTGAAGAACCGGTCCCGCTTAAGTACTTGCCATTGACAAAACCATCCTGGTCCAGGGAGGGGGCATAAACCCAGACATACTCTCCCTGCCAGTCGCCGGTGATGATTACCTGGTCGCCGTTGTAGAGCTTGCCGATGATATTCTTATCGTTGTACTCGGCTGTAGTCCGCAGGGCCAGATAGTTCTCAGTACCTGTTACGGTCCTGTATCTGGAAGAAGAGCCTCCACTGCTTCCACTGCTGCTGCCGGTTCCTGACAGATACTTACCGTTGACAAAGCCATCCTGGTTGAGAGACGGGGCATAAACCCAGACGTACTCTCCCTGCCAGTCGCCGGTGATGACCACCTGGTCACCGTTGTAGAGTTTGCCGATCACATTCTTATCGGTATACTCGGCTGTAGACCTGAGAGCCAGGTAATTCTTAGTACCCGTCACAGTCCTGTAGTCTGAACTGCCTTCACTGCTGCCGCCGCTGGCTGACAGATACTTGCCGTTGACAAAACCATCCTGGTCGAGAGACGGAGCATAAACCCAGACATACTCTCCCTGCCAGCCTCCGGTGATGACCACCTGGTCGCCGTTGTAAAGCTTGCCGATTACATTATTATCATTGTACTCTGCCGTAGTCCTGAGGGCCAGATAGTTCTTGGTCCCTGTAACGGTCCAGTATTCTGCCGCCTCCACCTTAAGGCCGGCCATTAATATGACTGCAAAAAACACCAGTGGCAGTCCGATAATGAAAAGCCTGCTCCTGCGGTCTGCCTGTCTTTCACACATAATACCCCTCCTTTCACTGGGAAAATATATAATTCCTCCAAAGCGAACTCATTTAGTTTTATTAGATATATTTTATAATAATAAAACCTTAGAATCAATCATTTCCGTGCTTTTTTCCAGATTCTCTTTCCGGCTATTTACGTGCCATAAAAGAATACTTATCCGGTCAGAGGGTATTGCGGCTGGTGGAGTTTCTGGTCAGCATCCGGAACTCTCATTTGTCCGGCCATCCATCTCCAGAACCATATGGTCAAGGACAAATTCCCGGCCATGGACCACCCGGCCCTGACCGCTGCCACAGGCAGGACAGCCATAACCGTAATCCCGGGTGGGCTGGTAGACCAGGCCGCAGTCCTGGCAGCAGGCCTCCACCGGAATCAGCTCTACCCGAAGGACTGATCCCTCAAGCAGGGTCCCCCTGACTGCTTCCGGATAATATTTTTTCAGGTAATAGGGCTCCAGTCCCGTCATGGCCCCCACCTGGACAAACAGCTCTTTCACCTTTCCCCCGTCCATATCTTTCAGGGAGTCTAAAGCGGTATTTACTAATTTTACAATATAAGACATCTCATGCATGACTTTTAAGGACCTCCCCTTAACAGATTCTGGGCAGGCCTTCCCCGCTCATGACCGATAGTCTTCTCCTGCCGCCAAGGCTGGTGACCAGAGTCAGGCTGCCCTCATCACCGGGCCGGGGCTCAGCAACCTGGCCTATGACAGCCGCATCCTTCCCATAAGGACAGGACCGGATCAGCGCCAGAGCCTGCCCGGCATATTGACCGGGTAGGATGGCCAGCAGCTTCCCTTCATTGCCCATATATAGATAGTCCAGGCCCAGAAGGCCACAGAAATCCCTTACGGAAGCCCTCACCGGAATCAGCCGGTCCTCCAGGATGAATTCCTGGCCTGATGCCTCAGCCAGTTCTTTACAGACCGTTGCCAGGCCGCCCCGGGTTATATCCCGCAAGCTGTGGACAGGAATCCCTGCCTCTAAAAGAGCCATGACCATGGCTCCCAGGGGTGCACAATCACTAACAATACTGGTGGTCAGATCCAGTCTTTGTCCCAGTATGGCCGCGTGATGGTCCCCCATTGTCCCTGACACAATGATGGCATCACCGGGCCTGGCCCTGCCGGCTGAAATATCCAGTCCCGGGTCCACAAAACCCACACCGGAAGTGTTGATGTAAAGACCTCCTGAGCCCTGGATCACCTTTGTGTCTCCGGCCACGATCTTTACACCCGCCTCCGTCGCCGCATCCGCCATGGAATGGCTGATCCTGGCCAGAGTGTCCACAGGCAGACCTTCCTCCAGAATATAGCCACAGGTCAGATACCTGGGCCGGGCCCCCCGCATGAGCAGGTCATTGACCGTTCCGCAGACTGCCAGCCGGCCGATGTCTCCTCCCGGGAATTCCAATGGATCAACGACAAAACTGTCCGTAGTGACAGCCAGTCTTTCATGCCCTTCTACAAGGGCCGCATCTTCCATGGCACTGAGTACCTGATTATCAAAGTCCCGGGCAAAGATCTCCCGGATCAGGCGGCCTGTGGCACTGCCTCCGCTGCCGTGGACCATGGTTATTATTTCATCTTTGTTCTTATCCAAGCTTGTCACCTGCTTTCAATCTGCATCCTTCTCTTACTCATCTTTGTCTCTGATTGACATAATAAGACCTGCAGTTGCCCTCCTCCGAAACCATGCAGGCTCCCTGGGGCCGCAGAGGGGTACAGGCCTTGCCAAAAAGAGGACACTCTCTCGGTGACATGAGTCCCATAAGCACCCTGTCACAGCAGCAGGAGGGATTTATTTTATGGTCCTCTGTCAGCTGCCGGCTTCCCGCGTCAAAGGCAGCGTATTCCTCTTTTAGAAAGCGGCCTGAGCCTGGAATTCTTCCCATGCCTCTCCAGACACTGTCTTCCCTGCTGAAATACTTGTCTATTTCTTCCTGGGCCGCAACATTTCCCCGGCTGGTCACCACAGAAGGATAAAAATTCATCACCTTTGCCTGACCCCGGCTCTTTACCAGGCCATAAATGGCCATCAGGATGTTCTCCCCCGTGAAACCGGTCACGGCAAAAGGAATCCGGTAGCGGCCGGCCAGGGGTTCAAAACTCTTACTTCCGGTCACCACAGCCACATGGCCCGGCGCCAGAAAGCCATCTACCCTGGCCCCCTTTTCACAGAGATAAGTGATAGCCTCAGGCATGGTCTTCAAGGCCGTTAAAAGCCTCACATTCGGAATATCCTCCGCCAGCAGCTGATCCATGATCATGCTGTAGACCGGCATGGTTGTCTCAAAGCCTACAGCAGCAAAAATGTATTTCAGGTCCCTGTGGTCCCTTGCCAATCTTATGACATCAGCAGGGGAATATACCATCTCTACCCGGCCTCCCTCTCCCCGGGCCTGGCTCAGGGTTTGCCTGCTGCCGGGAACCCGCAGCAGGTCACCGAAGGTCACCACCACCGTATCCGGTTCTTTGGAAAAGGCAATCAGCCGGTCGATGTAGGCTGAGGGGGTTACACAGACCGGACATCCTGGTCCTGACCGGAGCCGGATCCTATCTGACAGCAGGCTGTCGATTCCCAGTCTTGCTATGGCCCCCGTATGGCTGCCGCAAACCTCCATAATACTGATCTGCGGCCCCCGATAGGACCGCAGATACTCTTTTACCTGGTCTATATTATAAACACTCATAATTCTCACTTTTCCTGGCAGAACCTGTCAATCTCATCCTGAAAACAGGTCCTGTTTTACAGGTACGGACAGCCCGGACTTCCATCCTGCCGGCCGCTGCCGGACCAGTCCTCCTGATCATAGGCCCCCAGGTCTTCCATAAGAACCTGTAGCTTTTTGGCCTCCTCCGGCCTTACCTTCTGCAAAATGCAGCCGGCGTGGACCAGAACATAGTCACCGGGCCCGGCATCCACCAGCCCTGACAGGGCTTTAACCTGGTTTCCGTTGAAATCCACCAGGGCAAACCTGCCCTCCTGGCTGATTACTTTTCCTGGCATGGCAACACACATCAGTCTGTCACCTCCTGCCGGGCCTGCTTAGCAGGCTGGCTGGCCTCCTGGGCAGGCTCGCTGATTTCCCGGGCTGCCCTGGCTGCAGCCTCAGCCTCAGCTTTCTTTTTAGCTTCTCTGGCAGCCCTGGCAGCTGCCGCCTTTTTAGCCGCCTCCACCTTTTTGGCCGCTTCCGCAGCCATCACTTCAGGCGACTTCTGATAGGAGGCAGAAGATTTTTCCATCATAGGCTCCTGATAGCCCGGAACCATATGCAGACATTTTTTAGGACATTTCTCCACACAGTATCCACAGGCGATGCAGTCAAAGCGGTTGATGGTCCAGCTGCCCGCCGTCTTATCCACCTCCAGGGCCCCGGTGGGACAGCTTCTGACACACAAACCACAGGAGATACATTCATCAACGGTAATCTCTATATGACCCCTGCTCCTCTCAGGATAAACTGCAGGAGACTCAGGATAATTCTTCGTCACCGGCGGAGAGACCAGATTCTTGAGCATGGTCATGGCAAAAGGCATTATTCTGGACATACTGGCCTCCTTTCTATCTTTCCGTACAGCTGATACAGGGATCTATGGTTAAAATCAACAGAGGGATATCCGCATAATCAGCCCCCTCCAGGGTCTTGCAGAGGCCCGGCAGGTTGGCAAAGGTTGGGGTCCGGATTCTCAGCCGGTCCAGGTTCTTCTTGCCGCTGGCCCTCACATAATAGACGGCCTCCCCTCTGGGCTGTTCCACCCGCATAAAATACTCTCCGTCAGGGTTGCCCTTGACCGGGACACTCAGGTCTCCGTCAGGGAGCTGGCCTAAGGCCTGGCGGATCAGGTCTATGGACTGGAAGATCTCCTGGATACGCACATCACAGCGGGCATAGCTGTCACCGACCGGGCTGATGATGGGATCGAAATCCAGGTCCGCATAAGCCCCGTAGCCCCGGACTCTCATATCAAAATTAGCCCCGCTGGCCCTGGCAAAGGGACCGGTACAGCCCAATTCCAGGACCTCTTTCTTGGTCAGCACGCCCACCCCTTTAAGGCGGGATTCCACAGAGTAATCATTCATAAAGGTCTTCTGGACCACCCGCAGTTCCTTTTCAATCTCCTTGACTGCGTGGAGGATGGCGGTCTGCATATCCGGCTCAATGTCACGGATAACTCCCCCCACTTTGTTGACAGAGGAAATCAGTCTGCCTCCCGTAGTCAGTTCCACCATATCCAGGATCCGCTCCCGGATCCTCCAGCACTGGTAAAAAAGACTTTCAAAGCCAAATCCGTCGGCCAGGAGGCCCAGCCAGAGCAGGTGGCTGTGGATTCTGGACATCTCACACCAGACTGTTCTGAGATACCTGGCCCTGACGGGAACCTCCACACCCATGATATGCTCCACACTCTCACAGTAGCCCATACCATGCATAAAGCTGCAGATCCCACAGGTACGCTCGGCCACATAGACCATCTCATTATAATCTTTTTTCCGGACCAGGCTCTCCAGACCACGGTGGATAAAACCAATGGAAGGGATGGCCTTGATCACCTTTTCATCCTCCACCATCAGGTCCAGATGAATGGGTTCCGGCAGGACAGGATGCTGGGGACCAAAGGGTATTACACTTCTCTTCTTGGCCATTATTCTCCCTCCTTTTCCTTAGGGATGAAAGGAGTCTCTTCCTTGATCCGGTAAAGCTTATCCTTATAATCCACATTGATTCCTATTACTTTGACCCCGAAAAGCTCCTTCATCTCATTCTCATGGAAAAAGGCATGGGGAATAATCTCAGTGATACTGGGAACTTCTGTTTCCGGGTCGATCACGATCCGGAGCGTGGTCAGCTGGTAGGTAGAATCCTTGGAAAAGGAATAACTGAGCTCATATTTTCCCCCCACATAGGAGGCACAGATCTGAACCAGCCTCTGACCGTCTTTTTTCTTTTCAATTACCTTCCGAAGGAGGATATCCGCCGGAATCTCCTCAAGTATATTTTCAGGGCAGACTACTCTTCCCATGGTCAGCCCTCCTTCCTTTTCTGCTTATCCATAAGGGCGTCATGCTCATCAGACCTTTTCTGGAAAAGGTCCACGGCTTTGATGATGCCATCAATGATGGACTGGGGTCTGGCGGCACAGCCCGGCACATAAATATCTACCGGAATGGTTGTATCAGCCCCTCCTAAAATATTATAACATTCTTTGAAAATACCACCGGTGCAGGCGCAGGTTCCCACTGCCACAACTACCTTTGGCCTGGGCATCTGGGCATAGAGCTGCTCTACTACCGGCTTGTTCTGTGTATTGATGCCCCCGGTGATCAGCAGGATATCCGCCTGCAGAGGGTCACCGGTATTGACGATGCCAAAACGCTCCGCGTCATAGACTGGCGTCAGACAGGCCAGAACTTCTATATCACACCCATTGCAGCTGGAACCATCATAGTGGAGCAGCCAGGGTGACTCTTTTACTTTAGCCATATGTTTTCTCCTTCAATCACACATTCTAGACTTTAAAACAGCTGTAGACGGACCTTGACCGGTCCCTCCTCCCTCTTTCCCTAGCGGATCAGCATAAGAATCAGCAAATTCACGCCGGCCGCCAAAAGAGTGACCTCCCAGGACAGGCGGAACATGTTCTCCCACTTCATACGGGCATTGGAGTTATCAATGAGAATCTCCAGGAAAAAGGTTGCCATAACCAGCAGGGCTGTCAGAGGAATGCTCCACCAGTGACTGTTGATTACAAAAAGGCCTGCCATACCCATGAGAAATACATTCTCATACCATTCGGCAATACTGTAGAGGGCCAGGTTTCTGGCACCCATCTCTGTGGTCACACCCTTTACCAGCTCCTGGTGGGCATGGTGGGATGTGGATACGTCAAAGGGTGACTTTCTCATCTTGATGGTGAGAATGAAAACAAAAGCCGCAAAGAAGCCTGGTGTATACAGCAGCATACAGGTGTTGGTTGAAGCAATCTCATCAACCTGGAAGCTGCCTGCCGCCAGATAAAAGCCTACACAGGCCAGGATGACGGCCGGCTCGTAGGCCATAATCTGAATCAGCTCCCGGGAAGCGGCGATGGTATTATAGGGTGAGCTGGTAATTACCGTCGAAAAATAAAGGAAGGTGGCTGCTGTCGACAGGACAAATATACTAAGCAGTATATCACTCCCTGAGAAAAAGAGGGCTCCTGTCAGAACCATCAGCACCAGATAGCTGATCAGAAGAAAAGACTGCAGGGGGCTGACAGCGATAACCTGCTTGCCCAGCAGCTTTCTCACATCATAGTAGGACTGGAGGATGGGCGGTCCGATCCTGCCCTGCATCCTGGCAGAAATCTTCCGTCCGACACCATCCATCAGGGCTCCTGCCAAGGGAGCCAGAAGGATATAAAGAAGGGCTGAGATAATATTCATTTTCATGCCAGTATACCTCCCACAATAAGACATAGTAAGACGATCATCAGGGCCATGGCCATAATCTGTCCGTAGACCATGAGCCGGTCCGGATCAAATTTATCAGAAAAATAGTAATTGGAAAGCCAGAGCTTTCTGGAGGCACCAAAGGAATCCACAAAGCTGTTATTGTCTCCCATATTAATTCCTGACATGTAGGAAAGCTTCACATTGGTCTTCACCCTCTTACTGTAGCGGTAGGCCGCCATGGGAACGGCGAAAACAAATATGATGATCAGCTCCAGAAGAATCAGGACTTCCAGGGGAAGGACCACCTTGTACTGGCCGAAAAGCTCCAGGAGCAAAGGATTGACAAATAGTCTGGAGATCACCGGCAGCAGCAGGCAGACGGCAATCATTAAAAAGGCATGGACATAGAGAGACAGGCGCTCATCCGGCAGGGTGATATCCTCATGCCTGGAACCACTGACATGGCTGCGGCTGATAAGCTTGCCCATCCACTTGGACCAGTAGAAGGAAGTAGTGGCACTACCAAAGGCTATGAAAAGAACCATCACCACATTTCCGGAATCCACTGAAGCCTTGAGGGCTGCCCACTTGGAAATGAGCATACCAAAAGGAGCCAGGAACATACCGGCTATACCGATAAAAATAAACATGGCCAGCATGGGAATCCGGTACATGAGACCATGCATATTCTCCACATTACGGGACCCGATGGCATTCTCCGTGGCGCCCACTGCCTGGAAAAGCAAGGACTTGGATATGGCATGGAAAATCATCAGCATCACACCTGCCCAGATGGTCTCCGCTTTACCGATGCCGGCACAGGCTACCATCAGACCCAGATTAGAAACTGTGGAGCAGGCCAGGATTTTCTTGCCATCGTCCTGGCCTATGGCCATGATGGAGGTGACAAAAAAGGTGAAACCGCCGATCAGGGATACCAGCATACCGGTCCTGGTGCCTCCGATGGCCGGGGCCAGCCGGAAAAGAATATAGATACCGGCCTTGACCATTGTGGCACTGTGCAGGAGGGCTGAGGACGGGGTGGGCGCCACCATGGCTCCCAGCAGCCAGGTGGAAAAAGGAAGCTGGGCCGCCTTCGTCATGGCCGCAAAAGCAATGAGTGCTATAGGAATGGTGGTAAACTCACCGCCGTGCATACCTTCGGCTACCAGGGTATCGAGGGATACTGTATGGGCAAAATAGCCATAATATACGATACCTACAGCCAGGGCCGTACCTCCCAGCAGATTCATCCATAAAGCCCGGAAGGAATTGTAGATGGCTTCCTCGTCCCTGGTATAACCAATGAGCATAAAGGAACACACACTGGTAATCTCCCAGAACAGGTCGATCCAGAGCAGGCTGGAAGAAAGTACGAATCCAAACATGGCTCCAAGGAAAATAAAGAGCATGGCAAAGAAATAATTCTTCCGGGGCTTGATTCTGACGTGGTGCTGGTGGTAGTGGGTCATGTAGCCACCGGAATAGATGATGATAAACCCACCAATAAAAGCAATGATCAGACACATGAGGATGGAGAGATGGTCAATCTGGATATGACTGATCCTCTCTGTCTCAGGCCCCTCAAGTTCAAACCAGGCGATCAACAACGTGGGAACAATGGATAAGAGGCTGATCCAGTACTTTCTGTGTCTGCAGCACAGGCCGGTTATAATAAACATTAAAACCACCTCTACAGCCAGAATAATATGGTCTGCTGCCTCTGTATCATAATAACAGTTTATAACCTGCCTTCCTCCTGAAATCCAGATGAAAACAAGCCAAAGGACCGCTGCCATGATCACTGCCACACCTGCCCTTGCAAGCAGGTTCCTGGTCCTGTCATCCCTGACAAGATAGCTGGCAAGCGCCATGACAAGAGGGAAGCAAATTAGAAATATTACGACTGCCATTATATTCTCTCCTCTCTTATTTCTAGTCTCCCCGGAATTACTTTGACTATTATTTAACAAAAACAGCCAAAAATTTATTCCAGTCAAAGTCAAACTGACTGGAATAAAAATTCCTTACCCATTCTATACTCAAACATACATTTTGTCACTATATTTTTTTACCGATATTACCTTTATCGGGATTATAGGTCGAAAGAAATGTAATGGCAGGCAGCCAGGGCCGCACAGGCTCCGTCGGCCACGGCGGTGGTCAGCTGTCGGACGGACTTTCTTCGGCAGTCTCCTGCCGTAAAGATCCCGGGTGTCTTGGTAAGGCAGTGTTCATCACTGTCAAAATAACCCTTCACATCCAGGTCAGCCAGGCCGGCAAAGGACTTATTATCAGGAATAAGACCGATGGCAACAAAAAGGCCGTCACAGCTGATCTCTTCTTTTTCTCCTGATTCTTTATCCTCAATCTCCAGGCCGCTAAAGAGCTCCCCCTTCTTAAGAAGAGCACAGATTTTAACACCGGTCCTGGATTCCACGTTGGGGCGGGCAAAAAGAACCTTCTGCAAAGACTCCTCCCCCGTAAAATAGGGCAGGTCCTGGACCAGGATCACTTTCTTACATTTCTCCGACAAAAGGATGGCTTCCTGCAGGGCAGAATTGCCGCCTCCGGCCACGCAGACCGTCTGGTTCTCATAGAAATCCCCGTCACAAACCGCACAAAAGGAAATGCCGTCACCCACCAGGTCCTTCTCCCCTTCCAGGCCCAGCATCCGGTGCTTGACCCCGGTAGCCAGTACTACCGTATAGGCCTCAAAGCTGCTGCCTTCTTCCGTCTGCACCAGCTTGGTCCGGCCCTGGTCCCTGACCCGGATTACATTTTCAAACTCAATCTCGGCCCCCTGGGCCAGAATCTGGTCCAGCAGGCTGTCGGCGAATTCATTGCCGCTCATGGACAGGGTGCCGGGATAATTCTCCACCCTGGGAGAATGGGTAATCTGACCGCCAAAACCGTTTTTCTCTATCACAAGGACTGTCTTCCCGTTCCGCCGGCCATAGAGGGCTGTCGTCATACCGGCCGGTCCCCCGCCGACAACAATCATATCATACATATGCTATCTCCTTTCCCCAGAGGATCCCTGATAAAAAATAATCAAGAAATCATCTCATAAATTAAGAAATATGCCCCTGCCCGCCGGATATGGCGAACAGGAGCGTAGACAAGCTTCTCTGGCATCAGTTTCTCATCAGCCAACCCTTGATGTCGGAGACGCCGCGGTATTTCTCAAACCCACCGTCATGGACAAGAACCAGGGTCGGGGCCTGTCTGACTCCGAACTTGGCTACCAGGTCCTTCTCCTCATTGGCGTTAAGGGTCGAGTATGTAACACCGGCTCTGTCAAGAAGAGCGCCGGCCGCCTTACAGTTGGGGCAGGTCGGTGTCTTGAAGAGCAGGATATCCTCTCTGGCATTCCTCTCATCCGCTGCGGTAAAAAGATTCACAGATTTCCCGGATGCCGGCTGGCTGTCGGCGGCTGCTGCCCCCAGTGGCCTCTGGTCAGGACGGAACTCCCTCTCATCGAGAATCTCAGGCCTGGGACCTGTGTGGGTCAGCACGGAGTGGCCAAGGTCGTAGACCTTTCTGTCCTTGTATTCCTGGGCCTTGCCATCGTTCCAGTTCTGTACCGGACGGTAATAGCCGGTAATTCTGCTGTAAACCTCGGTCTTCCTTCCGCAGACCGGACATGTACTCTGCTCTCCTGTCAGGTAACCATGGTCCCTGCAGATAGAGTAAGTAGGTGACATGGTGTAGTAAGGCAGCTTGTAATTCTCCGCGATCTTGCGCACCAGATTAGCCGCTGCCTTCCAGTCAGGAAGCTTCTCGCCCAGGAAGGCGTGGAA
>DLBH01000019.1 GCA_002494165.1 Lachnospiraceae bacterium UBA7026
CTGGGCCAGATAACAGACACAGGTCGCGATACCATAGTGGGTCCTTCCCTTGTCCTTAATGATGGTTGCCCCCATGGTCCTGACCTTATTACTGATATAATCCCGCACCTGCTGGTTCCAGACCAGGTGGACATTCTCACAGTATTCCTCAATGGGAACTCCGGCGATGGAAACCCTGCTCCAGATAGGAATCTGGGCGTCTCCGTGCTCACCGACTATATTGGCCTTGACCACTTCCGTGTTAAGCCGGGTATAGTCGGCGATAAGCCGGGTCATTCTGGAAGAGTCCAGTATACATCCGGTCCCAAAGACCATACCATTAGGCAGGTCCATCCAACGGCTGCACTGGTAAACCAGGACATCCACCGGATTGCTGACTATCATGATGACTCCCTTGGTGTAATATTTATTCAGCTGGTCTGTCACATCCTTTAAGATGGCAGAGTTGGCCTCAATCAGGTCCAGCCTGGTCTCCCCGGGCTTCCGGTTCCGGCCCGCCGTGATAATAATCAGATCACAGCCGGAACAGTCAGCATAGGAACCCGCCCGGACAGAAGAAATCCCCATATCAGGAATTCCGTGCTGGATATCCAGAGCCTCTCCCTCTGTCTTCTGTTCATTGATATCAATAAGGATAATCTCTCTGGCCAGCTGGCGGATGGTCAGAGCATAGGCTATGGACGAACCCACGTATCCTGCTCCGATAATGGCAACCTTTCTCCTCAACATTCCAAATAGATCCATAATATACTTTCCTCCCGGGGACCGGTCCGGCCAACCTGTCTCAAAGTCCTTCCAAAGCCATGTATTAAAGGCTTACAGACCTGGCTGCGGCCTTACCCAGTCCTCATATCTGCTGGTGACTAGCGGGCATTGATGGCATTGATAAAAGCCAGGTAACAGCCGAAATCGCCACAGCGCTTCCGGTTCACCTTGTCCACTGCCTCATAGCCGATCTCATCTCTCCAGTCTGTGGAGGCTCCTTTTTCCTTCAGGTAGTCTGCCAGCATATCAAGGCCTGTTATCACGCTGTTATGTCTGGCCGTCCTCTCGTCATTGCGCTCCCGGCGCACATCCTTGGCCATAAGCTTCCAGCCTGCCCTGGTCTCCACATAGAGAGTCCCGGCCCGGACCAACCGGTCATAGAGAGCCTCCGCCTCCGGGTCACCCTGCAGTTCCTGCAGCATGGCCTCATGGAGCCTGGTCATATCCTCAAAAGTTAACACGGAATCTTTCCCAAGATATTCTTTATAAGTTGTTACCATATCTCTTCCTCCTCATCCTCAACAAGTTCAAAAAGCATGTGTCTGACATTATCAGGCTCGTCCAGAATCCCCATAACCCTCTGCATCATCTCATCCAGGTCTCCATTCTCAGAGATCTCCTCAAAATAGGCTCCCACAATCTGCTCACCGTCAGGATGGTAGATCAGGTCTTCATTGAGAATCAAGAGGGCCTGACGGAGAAATTCTATAAAAGAAGGAAATATCATTTCCCCGATCAGGGAAAGAAAATCCTGTTCCTCTTCAGAATAGGTATAGAGCAGACTTCCGAATGATACCTGGCCTGCTTCCCGGTACTCCCTGGTTCCCTTGTAGAGTTCTTCTAGATTCCTCTCAAGCAGGGGATACATCTCAGGCACAGGACCCTCCTCCTCCGGGATCTCCTCTGCCACATACCAGCCGCCATGGTCCTTCATGGCAAGAAAGAAAAATGCAGACGCAAAATACTGGTCTACCAGCTTCTCCGGTGGCAGCATGGTCAGCTCCACTTCCTCCACCTTCTGGACCGGCCTTGTTTTCTTGAAATTGGGATTGGTATACACCTTAAAATCACTCATGGACTTCCTCCTCTTTTATCTGGTCTCCGGACCTGCTTGTCCGGCTTTGCCTTATCATACATGGTAAATGTTTCATTTCTATGAATTTTGGACACCGGCAGGAATTTTAGCGGCAGCCAGGCCTGTCCAGCCAGGCCCTCCGGTCCATTTTTATTTACAGTCTCATTTTACAATCTCATTTCCAGACCGGCAAAAACCTTTTCCAATGGGAAAATGCTTGACGATCTACTCAAAATAATGAATCAGGGCCTGGGTTCCCTCTTCCTGCCGGCCCTGGCCGGTCAGGGTCTCGTACATGCCCTCCACAAGAGCAAGAACCGGCAAATCCAGATTCTCTGCCTCAGCCTCCTCCAGGGCAATTTTCAGGTCCTTAAGCATATGCTTGATCAAAAAGCCCGGCCTGTCATCCCCCTGGACCATCTTGGGTCCCAGATTGTTCATCTGCCAGCTGGAAGCGGCTCCCGCCCCGATACAGGCCAGGACTCCCTCCAGGTCCAGGCCCGCCTTCCTGCTGTAGGTCAGGGCCTCACATACTCCGCTGATGGCTCCCGCTATGGCAATCTGGTTAGCCATCTTGGTATGCTGGCCTGACCCGGCCGGACCCATGTAATTAATCCGGCTGCCCATGGCCTGGAATACCGGCAACATCTTGTCATAGGCCTCCTTGGACCCACCTGCCATAATAGACAGGGTCCCCTCTCTGGCCCCCTGGTCGCCTCCTGACACTGGGGCATCTAAGGCCTGCAGGCCCCGCCTGGCTGCCTCCTCGAAAATCCTTTTGGCCAGCCTGGGACTGGTGGTGGTCATATCCACCAGAATGGCTCCCTCCGGGGCATGGGCCAGGATCCCCTCCGGTCCGAAATATACCTCTTCCACATCCTTGGGAAAACCAATGATGGTAATGACGGCTTCCGCTTCCCGGACACATTCCGCCAGACTGTCCTTCCAGACGGCTCCGGCAGCCACTACCCCATCCGCCTTACTTTTGGTCCTGTTATATACGGTCAGGCTGTGACCTGCCTTCATAAGATTCATGATCATGGAAGCTCCCATGATTCCTGTCCCGACAAATGCAATTCTCATAATTCCTACCTCTCTGCCAGCATCCAGACCCTGCGGTCTCTTCTCACTTTACAATTATATTTATAGATGCCATCCAAATCTGTCCTTATCTCCTCTATTATAAAATAAGTCCTCTCATAGGGAAAGACCTTAATCATGATTTCAGGACTTACAGCAGACCGGGTTCCCTCCCTGTAAAATACCCTTTCCGGCAATCCGGCTTATGATTTGGAACAGAGTAAAAAGACATCCGTCCCTTTTGATTTTCTTATTTTACCAGGGAGAATTTGTGGTATAGTAAGTGCAGGCAAACAAGCCCCCAGGGATATGTATGACCTTCACCCGCGGCGGAATAATCCACCGCCTATTAAGTCTGCATGCATTCCGGCATATGAGCCGGCAGCTTAGCCAGAGAACAAACACATAAACCCCGATTTTTAAGGACATGACGATGAATTCTATCAAACAATTTCTAAAAGAAAATATCAAGCTTAACTCCACGAGAATTATCATTTTCGGATTTTTGTGGGCCATTATCATAGGAGCCCTGCTGCTTATGCTGCCCTTTGCCAGCCAGCCGGGCAGAGAGACCAGTTTTTTAACGGCCCTCTTCACATCCACCACCTCCATCTGTGTGACTGGCCTGGTGGTGGTAGACACCTATGCCCACTGGTCCCTCTTCGGCCAGGTCATCATTCTTCTGCTGATCCAGGTTGGCGGCCTGGGCGTGATCACCCTCTACTCTCTGGGAATCATGCTGATCCACAAGCGCTTTTCCCTGAAAATGAATATCCTCTTACAGGATTACTATAACCTGACCTCCCTAAACGGTGTCGTCCATTTTATGGAAAAGGTGGTGGCCGGCACCCTACTTGCAGAAGGGTTTGGGGCCCTGTTCTACAGCCTGGTATTTGTCCCTGAATTTGGTTTTTTAAAAGGGATCTGGTTCTCGGTTTTCACTTCGGTATCTGCCTTTTGTAACGCCGGTATCGATATCATTGCTCCCGACAGTCTCTGCCGCTACAGCGGCAATGTCATCATCAACCTGACCACCACCCTCCTGGTTGTCATGGGCGGTCTCGGCTATGTGGTCTGGTTCGATCTCCACAATTCCATAAAGCAATGCAGGAAAAACCATGACAGGCCCGGTGCCATCTGGCACAGGCTTAACGAACATTCCAAGCTGGTCATCACCCTGACCACCTCCCTGCTGCTCCTGGGGACCTTCATCGTTCTGGTCATAGAAGGAGACAACCCGGCAACCCTGGGACCCTTTTCCTCAGGAAAAAAGGTGATGGCTGCCCTTTTCCAGTCCATGACCTTCAGGACGGCCGGCTTCTGTACGGTGCCCCAGCAGAATCTGGAGCCCCTCACCTGCCTTTACGGTCTATTTTTCATGTTCATAGGCGGTTCTCCCATAGGAACAGCCGGAGGTGTTAAAACAGTGACCATCTTTGTTCTTTTACTGAATGTAAGGGCTTTCATCAAGGGCAAGAATGAAACCGTACTCTACAACCACAGCATCAGCCAGAAAATGATCACCAAGGCTGCGGCCATCGTCATGGTCAGCTTTTTTACCACCATGACCGGTCTGATCCTTCTGGTCTCCACCAACCACCTGCCCATGCTTTCCGCTGCCTATGAGATCTTCAGTGCCGCAGGAACCGTAGGACTCTCCAGGGGTGTCACTGCCAGCCTCAATACCATAGGCCGGGTCGTTATTATCCTGGCCATGTACCTTGGCCGGATCGGTCCCATCTCCATGGCCCTCTTCTTCAGTACCAACCGGTCCCAAACCAGTAAGATTAAGCATGCGGAAGGGAAATTCTATATCGGATAGAGGACAGTCTTTTGGTGACCATCAGAACCAGCCAGGACATAAGGCTGACTGATAATGATAAGACAGACAGCCCGCTGACAACAATAGGACAGACAGCCGCAGGCTGCCATAAGAATCACAAAAAAATAAAATTAGTATAAATATAGCTTCCAAAGGAGGAAAACCCTATGAGTAAAATAAAGGCTGCCGCCATCCTGGGCCTGGGTATGGTCGGCCAGAGCATCGCAAAAGAGTTCATGGCCCACAATGTGGAGGTCCTGGTGGCCGATAAAAATGAAGACCTGATCAACCAGATTGCTTCGGATGTCACCTATGCCGTCACTACTGACCTCAGTGACACTGCCGCCATAAAAGAGCTGGGCCTTAAAAATATGGACGCCGTAATCATATGTATGTCCAGATACCTGGAAGCCTCCATCATGTGCATCATGGCTGCCAAGGAGGAAGGTGTCCCCCAGATTATCGCCAAAGCACCCAGTGACCGGTCTGCGGAAATCTACCTTAAGGTGGGAGCGGACAAGGTCTTCCAGCCTGAGGTTGAGGAGGGTATTCTGACTGCCAGGAAGCTTTTGTCCTCAAATTTTATCGAATTTTTCGACCTGTCCCAGAATATCAGTGTCGTGGAAATGATTCCCAAAAAAGAATGGATTGGAAAAACCATCCGCCAGCTGGACCTGAGGAAAAAGCACCGGATCAATGTGGTTGCCGTCATCAACGAGGACAAGGTTAACTATATCGCTGACCCCGATGAGGTCCTCTCTGCCAACCTCCATCTTCTGGTAGCTGTCCACAATGATGATCTGAACCAGTTAATCTAGGCCTGGCGGCCAGGGCTTTGACGGCTTCCATCCTCCGGCCATCCTCCTTAGCAGAAACCCATCCAGAAAGGGATACTCCCATGAATCAGAATCAAAATCAAGACAAGGAAAACAGCGGCAGGGTCCACCGCCGCCGTCCCCGTTACAGCGGCCGCTATCCCAGAAAATATGAAGAGAAATACAAGGAGCATAATCCTGAAAAATATAAGGATACCATCGAGAAAGTAATCAGCAAAGGCAGTACCCCTGCCGGCATGCACCTGCCCATCATGGTAGATGAGATCCTTGAAGTTCTCCGGATCAGACCAGGCATGAAGGGGCTGGACTGTACCCTGGGCTATGGCGGCCACAGTTCAAAAATGGCTGCCTGTCTGGCAGGTCAGGGACATCTTTATGCCCTGGATGCCGACCCCATCGAACTGGCTAAAACCAGGGTCCGCATGGAAGAAAAGGGCTTTGGCCAGGACTTATTTACGGCCATCCACAGCAACTTCCGCCACATAGACCGCATCGCTTTAGAATACGGTCCTTTCGATTTTATCCTGGCCGACCTGGGTGTCTCCTCCATGCAGATCGACAACCCGGACCGGGGCTTCTCCTACAAGACGGACGGTCCCCTGGACCTCCGCTTCAATCCGGAAAAAGGGGAATCCGCCGCTGACCGGCTGGCCAGCCTGTCCCGGGATGAGATCGCCTCCCTGCTCTATGAGAATTCCGATGAGCCCTATGCCCAAAAGCTGGCCCAGGCCATTGTAAAGGTCCGGAAGAAGGGCCAGGCGATCCGCACAACCACTGATCTGCGCCGGATCATAGAAGAGACGGTCAGGGGTCTTCCTGAGAAAATGCTTATGGAGAGGTCCAGGGAGGACGCAGTCAAAAAGGCCTGTGCCCGGACCTTCCAGGCCCTGCGCATAGACGTCAACAGCGAGATGGAAGTCCTCTATGAATTCCTGGACAAGCTGCCCCTGGCCCTCAGGGAAGGCGGCCGGGCCGCCATCCTCACCTTCCACTCCGGAGAAGACAGGCTGGTAAAAAAAGCATTTTCCAGGGGGCTTAAAGAAGGACTCTACTCGGAAATTTCCAGAAACGTCATCCGGCCAACGGCCCAGGAATGCCACCGCAACCCCCGGGCCCGGTCCACCAAGCTGCGCTGGGCTGTGCGCTAAAATAATCCAACCATTATCAAAAAGACGAAATGAACATAAAAGAAGGGCAGGAAGTTCTGATTCAATATGCTCCCTTCCAGGTAGACAAACAAGTAGGAAAAGCTTGTATTCCCGGCATGAAGCATATCTCCAGTCAGCATCCTGCCCCTTTTTTCAATTATCTCTTCAGACTATCTTCAATTATCTCTTCAGATTATTTTTAGTTATCTCTTCAGATTATTTTTAGTTATCTCTTCAATCCTGTAATTACAGGCTCTCCATGGTCTTTCCCGGACCGACAAGGCCCTCGAAATCCTTTGTAAACTGATCGATCGCACTATCTATGGCAGCATTTTTCACCAGACCGTCGATGACATCAGGGGCCACCGTGACCGCCTTGACCCCGTATTTAGTCAGTTCCAGCACCTGCTGGGAATTTTTAAAGCTTGCTGCCAGGAGGCCGCTGTCATAATTACTGGCTTTGATGGCGTCATGGATGTCTTTGGCCACCTGGACTCCGTCAAAACCCATATTGTCAATCCTGTTGATATAGGGAGCCACATAGTCTGCCCCGCACTTGGCTGCCAGGAAGCCCTGCATGGCCGTATAGATGGCAGTCCCAATAAAGCGGATCCCCTCTTTTTTCAACATTTTCATGGCCTTAAAGCCCTCCGGTGTCGCCGGAATCTTTACCAGGGTCCTGTCCCCCAGCTCCCTTACGATGCGGCGTGCTTCCCTGACCATGCCCTCTGCCTCTGGAGACACGGCCTGGACAAAGAGTTCCCCGTCCTCTCCTATGATCTCCCGGATCTCTTTTAAGACCTGGTAGGGATCCCGGCCGGTTTTGGCCAGGATGGAAGGGTTGGTGGAAACCCCGTCTACGGGATAATATTCATAAATTCTCCGGATAGCATCAAGGTCTGCGTGATCGATACAAAACTTCATGGTTTTTCCTCCATCTCTATTTTTATCTCTGTTTTTATCTCAACTATTATTGAAACTATTTATTAAGAGCTGCCTGTTATGGTCTATTACGATCTCCTGCTATGATATCATCTAGTACCTTCCAACTATTATAACATACATGCCATCCTTGCCATAATAATCGGATCATCAGCCGCAATGACCGACCCCGGGACCCTGCTTACAGGGTCTGCTCGGTTCTGCCGATGATATCGTCCTGGGTAGCCTTGGACAAGACACTGAAAAAAGCACTGTAGCCGGCAACCCGGACGATCAGATCCTTATAGTTTTCCGGGTGGGCCTGG
Source organism: Lachnospiraceae bacterium UBA7026 (assembly GCA_002494165.1). GTDB lineage: Bacteria > Bacillota > Clostridia > Lachnospirales > Lachnospiraceae > Anaerobutyricum. The sequence goes on from DLBH01000019.1 coordinate 7,974, forward strand.
GCATCCAGCAGGGTGGCCTTGTCCACCACATTGTACTGGACATGGTAGCCCTCCAGCCGGTTGAAAAAGGTCCGGATCAGCAGCTCCAGCTTTCTGGTATTCTCTTTTGTGGAAAGCATGGCCGGAGTTACCTTCTGGTTTAAAAGAACTCCGCCGGTAATCTCATGGGTGGGCAGCTTGCTAACCGACTTGAACACAGCCGTCGGCCCCTTTCTGTCCATGCCATGGGCCGGAGAACAACCCTCAGCCAGGGGGGCCCTGGCATGACGACCGTTGGGCGTGGCCATGGTACTCAGCCCCTGACCCACGTTGGCTGAGATGGAGGACGTTCCGGCATAGCGGATTCCTCCCACCGGCCCCCGGCCGTACCTGGTGTTGGGGTACTTTTTCATCTCATCAATATAGCTGTTGTAGGCATCCACAATCAGAGTGTCCACATAATCATCATCATTACCATACTTGGGAGCCTGGTTTTCCAGCAGCCTGCAGATCCTCTCCCCTTCCTGGCCGGCGAAGTCTGACTCCAGGGCATCCATGAGCTGGTCAGGAGAGATCTTCTTCTCCTCGAAGACCAGCTTTTTGATCGCTGCAAGGCTGTCGGCCATATCGGCAATCCCCACCTGGAGACCGGAGATGTAATCGTAGAAGGCTCCCCCCTCCTTGATGGTCTTGCCCCGGCCCAGACAGTCAAAAGTCAGGGTGGAGCAAAGAATATCCGGAACCTCCCTTTCACTGGCCAGGTCCACAGCATTTTCTATGACCACACTGGCCCTGGTCATCTCCCGGACCGCCTGGTCCCAGGCTGCCATCAGCTGGTCGAAGGAGGTCATGTCCCGGAAGCTGCCCTGGTCGGATACAAAGCGGATGCCGGAGGTCATGTCTATACCATGATTCATCACTGCCAGCAGGATCCTGGGGAAATTCAGATAACTCATCCCCGTACACCGGTAACCCCATTTGCCGGGAACGGCCGTCTCCACACAGCCTACGGCAGAGTAATTATAGGCGTCTTCCCTGGCCACACCCTTCTCTATGAAAGAGGGGATGATAACCTCATCACTGTTAAAGGCCGGCATGCCGGTTCCCAGCTTCAGAAGTTCCAGGGCTTCCTCCATAAAGGCCTGATTGATATTCCTGTGATAACGGACGGTCAGATTGGGCTGGGGCAGCCTGGTCTGGCCCACTGACTGCAGTACCAGGAAGGACAACCGGTTGACCGCATCTTTTCCCTCTTTGGTCTGACCTCCGATGGTCACGTTCTGGTACATGGGACTGCCTGCCGAAGAAAAAGTGTGGGCCTGGGAACGGACCTTGTTGATGGTCAGGGTCTTGATCCAGAGATTGGTCAGCAGCTCTACTGCCTGGTCTTCCCCGATTCTCCCCTCTTCCAGGTCTGCCTTCAGGAAGGGCCAGACATACTGGTCAAATCTGCCGTAGGAGAGGGAGTGTCCGTTGGACTCGATCTGCAGCAGCAACTGGATAAACCAGACGGACTGGACCGCCTCTTGGAAGGTCTCTGCCGGCTGATAGGGCACCTTATTACAAATCCGGGCAATCTCCCGCAGTTCCTGTCTTCTGTGGTCATCAAGACCTTGAGCCTCTTCCCCGTCAGCCATGGAGACTGCCAGGCAGGCATAGCGGCGGGCGAAATCCTTTACTGCCTGGATGGTGATAAGCACCGCCTTATAAAACTGGTATTTAGGCAGGGCTTCCGGGTCTGTCAGATCCAGAGCCTCCTTATAGTCCCTGGCTCTTCTTTCATAATCCACAAGGCCCCGGTTGAGGACCCCCTCATAATCCACTGCAATGTGGGCATCTCCCGCATTCAGCTTGCCCTCCATACCGAAAAAACCAGTATCCATGTAGGGCTTCATTTCCTCAGGAATCAGCTTCTCCCCCTTAGCCCTCAGGCAGATTTTCTCCCAGAAGGGAGCGATATCCCTGAGCTGTCTCTTGGTCTCTTCCTCAATGTAAAATACATCCCCGTCCCTCTTCTCGAAAAGGTCCAGTTCATCCATTACAAACTGGAGGGTATATTCCGGAAATATGGGAGCATTGCGGTTGCCGGAGGCTTGGTTGCCCACCAGGATCGTCTCCTCCTCAATATAGATATCCATGTGCTCAAGGATATGCTGCAGCATCAGGGCCCGCCTCATCACCGGCGGCTGGTCCAGATGGTCTTTGTAGCTTTCTGTGGCCAGCACCGCCCTCTGGGCGTCAATATAGGGTTTTTTATCCAGAACACTTTCCCTGTAACGCTGCATCCTGGGGGTCAAGCTACCAAAATGCGCTTTATTCTCCATGGTCTCCTCCTGTCTCTTCCGATGAATCTATCACTGTCTGTTCCCGCCTGTTCCAGCTTGTCTCTGCCAACCTGTAACAAACTTTTCAACCTGTCTTTATCAGGCTGCTTCCGTCCCTTTCCATCTGGTTTTTATCAGGGCCGGCTCATAGCAGTCTGCTGTATCATATTTTTTATGGGGAAAAGGGCAAAATGCCACTTAGCCTATTTTATATTTTATTCTAACATTATTTCATTTAAGCGTCAATATAAATTATTTACGTAATTTATAATCCTTTTTAAGAAATTTATCTTGTGTATTAAGAATCTATATTGTATACTTATTAAAAAGAAAAGCCTTCAGGGAAGCTGGAACATACTTGTTACCGGACAAGATGTTTCTTCCCTGTACAGCCGGTCTTAGGTCCCCCGGAAAGGATGTATTGCCATGACTGCAAAAGGAATGATATTTAATATACAGAAATTCTCCATCCACGATGGCCCGGGAATCCGGACTACCGTCTTTTTGAAGGGATGTCCCCTGCGCTGCGCCTGGTGCGCCAACCCGGAATCCCAGCAGACCCGGACGGAGATTCTCTATGACAGGAGTAAATGTCTCCACTGCGGCAGCTGTAGCGTCTCCTGCCCCAGGGCGGCCATCCGGCTTCAGGACCAGACCGGAATCTTCATCGACAGCAGCTTTTGTGACGGCTGCGGGGTCTGTGTAACCAACTGTCCCGGCCAGGCCCTGACCAGCGAAGGCAGGCTCATGACCGCCCGGGAAGTATTTGCTATCTGTATGCAGGATCTGGACTTCTACCAGGAATCCGGCGGAGGAGTCACCATCTCCGGAGGGGAAGGCCTTTGCCAGCCGGTTTTTGTGGAACAGCTTCTGACCCTTCTTAAAGAAGCCGGTGTCCATACGGCCATTGAAACCACCGGCCACGTGGGGGAAGACATATTTTCCAGGCTGGCTCCCTGCTTTGACCTCCTGCTCTTTGACGTCAAGCATGCCGACTCGGTCAGACACCGGCAGGGAACCGGTGTGGGAAATGATCTTATCCTTAAGAATCTCGTCTGGGCCAGATCCAAAAACCTGCCCATTCTTCCCCGCATTCCCGTCATCCCCGGCTTTAACGCCGATGAAGAAGATGCCAGAGCCCTGGCCCTTCTTTTAAAAGAAATGGATTTCAACCAGGTCCAGCTGCTTCCCTTTCACCAGATGGGTGAACGCAAATACGAATTCCTGAACCGGGACTATAAGATGAAAAACCAGAAGGCCCTCCACCCTGAGGACCTTGGCAGCTACCGGCAGATTTTTATAGACCAGGGCATCGAGGCTTTTTTCTAGCCAGACCATGCAGGCAGAGGCTGCCCGGCTTAGTGGCAGACTTTGTTCCAGACCTTAGATAACAGGCTTTAATGCCAACATTCTGGAACCTGACTTTACCGCCAACATTCAGGAACTAAACTGTAATGCCGGCATACAATGGCCAGACCTTATTCAGCTTTCTGCAGAGAACGAAATACTTTTCTGAAAGAGGATAAAAAATATGAGGATTAAAACAGACCGGACCAACCAGATTCTGGAGGTCCTGACCAGGGAAAAGAAAATAGAGGTGGCAGACCTGGCCGAGAAGATCGGTGTGTCCAGGGTCACCATCCGCAAGGACTTGGACGAACTGGAGAAAAAGGGAATCATCCAGCGGGAGAGAGGTTATGCCCTGCTGAAAAGCGAGAACGACCTCAACAACCGGATCGCCTATCATTATGAGCAAAAAAAAGTGATAGCCCGCAGGGCTGTCGACTTCATCCGGAACGGAGACACTCTGATGATCGAGAACGGCAGCTGCTGTGCCCTGCTGGCCGAGGCCCTGGCCCAGACCAGGAAAAACCTGACCATCATCACCAACAGTGCCTTCATTGCAGACTATATCCGAGGTAGCTCCGGCTTCCAGATTCTCCTCCTGGGAGGAATCTACCAACAGGACAGCCAGGTTATGGTGGGCCCCCTGGTCAACGACTGTGTAAAGAACTTCTATGTAGACTATTTCTTTATAGGAACCGACGGCTACTCATCCAGAAGGGGCTTTACCAACCGGGACCAGCTGAGAGCCCAGGCGGTCAGGGACATGGCCAGACAGGCTGAACATGTAATCATCCTTACCGAGAGTGAAAAGTTTGAGAGAAAAGGGGTAGTCCCCCTCAACCTGGGCAGCCAGATAACCGCAGTGGTCACCGACGACCGGCTGCCGGACCCAGTCAAGGCTGACCTGGAATCCATGCATATCCAGGTCCTGATTGCCTGATTTAACCCCAGGTCCTGCCACTATATAATCGTTCAAGCCGGATGCTTTGGCCGACTACTTTGATCCGGCAGCTTATAGTTGGCTGCTTTTGGCCAACCACCTTTAGCCGGCAGCTTATAGTTAACTGCTTTTGGCCAACCACCTTTAACCGGCAGCAAAAAAGGAGGAAAAGACTTTATGCATATTCGATATCTATTCTTACAGGACCAGTGGCTCCCTGAGGACCAAGTCCTTCTTAACTATATATCCCCCGGCCGCCGGGAAAAGGTCCTCCGCTACCGTTTCGACAAGGACCGCCGGCTCTCTCTTTATGCCTCCTTATTAGCCAGACAAATGCTGGTGGACCTGGCCAGGGTTCCCCGTGACCATCTGCAATTTCATATCAGTGACCGGGGTAAACCAGAGCTGGCAGATCCCCATTTCAATACATCCATATTTTTCAATATTTCTCATACAAATAACTGCCTGCTATGTGGCCTGTCCCTTGCCCAGGAGATCGGGGTAGATGTGGAACAGATACGCCAGGCCCCCTGGTCTGTCATGGCCCGCTGTTTCCACCCGGCAGAGATTGCCTACGTGGAAACCATGGATTCATGGAATCAGGCAGCTTTCATTTCCTCCTCAATCAAAGAAAGCTCTGCCGGCAACTCACAGATGCAGACCGGTTATGAACCGGCAAAAGCTTCTGACCGTCGCTTTTTTGAAGTCTGGACCCGCAAGGAGGCCCTGCTGAAAAGAAAAGGAACCGGTCTCACGGAGGGGCTTACATCGATCAATACCCTGGATCCAGAAACCGGTTTTATAGATAGTTTTTACATATCCAATTATATCATTTCAATTTCCACTTCCGGCCCGGAAGCGGAGGACATCTCTTCCGTCAGTGAGTCAGACCTCAGGAATCATTTTCTTGGAGCAGACCGCCGACAATAATAAAATAGGCAGGCAGTCTGCCCTTCTCCATCCAGAGTAGTTTCAGGTGGAGATATCTGGACAGGGTCCTGCCCACATTTCCTCCCAGGGCCTCTATGGAGTAGCGCATCTTGTCCGGGAAACGGCAGGGAAGTGCATGGATCCTGGCGCAGTCACCCGGCTGACAGTAGAGGCAGGAACCGCCTGACAGGGCCCTGCTGCCCGGTGTCCTTTGCTCCATGGCCAGGAGGTCCCGGTCCAGCTGCATCTTAGGCTCTTTGAGCAGGTCCGTCAGGACCTTCTCCCTCTCATCGTCAGAATAGATCCGAAGCCGGAGCTCCTCCGGCAGAATTAATTTCCTGCCCAGGATATAAAGAGAGTCATAGGCCTTCCAGTAATCCACCGGGTCAAAGTCAAATTCCGGACAGGACCAGACCTTAGAATAATTGGAGCAATTTTTGCAATAGCCCAGGAACTGATCCACATCCACGCAGTCTTCCAGATATTCTTCCATGGAAACCGTCGCCGTGTATTCAACCATCTGACATTTTAAATCCATAGTACTACCCTCCCTTTCTTATCTTGCCCAGCTGTTTCTTTTCTTTTGTCGTCAACCTAATCCTATAGTCGTCAACCTGATCCGCCTCTACTTCAATAGTTTCAGGAAAACTTCTCCATATCCATTAATATGTATTTGTGAAAGTTAATATGTATTTATAAAAAGCTACATTTACCAAAGGCTCCGAAATCCATGGATCCCAGAGCCTTTATCTTTTTACTATGCCAGGCAGACAACAGAACCAACATTATCAATGTATGACAATATCATCAATGTATAGCAATATTATCAATGTATGACAATATTATCAATGTTTGATAAGAGGATTCCATTCCCGCTGGAAAAACTTGTATTTGCTTTCTTACAGGGTCTTAGAAGATGCCCAGCAGCTCACTGTAAGCAGTCAGGGCGCCGTCGGTATCCTTGGCAAGAACCTTCTTGGCCAGGAGCTTACCAAGCTGTACGCCTTCCTGGTCGAAGCTGTTTACATTCCAGGTAAAGCCCTGGAACATGATCTTATTCTCGAAGTGGGCCAGGAGGGCTCCGAGAGCCTCAGGATTGAGCTGGTCGCCTACGATGATGCTTGACGGTCTGCTTCCTGCGAAATACTTGTTTCTGTTGTCGTCATCTTTTCCAAGGGCGAAAGCCACAATCTGGGCTGCCACGTTGGCAGACAGCTTCTGCTGGCTGGTGCTTCCCTCGATGACAACATCATTCTCCATCTGGTTGTTCTTGAAGCCTACGAACTGCAGGGGAACAATTCCTGTGCCCTGGTGGAGCAGCTGGTAGAAGGAATGCTGTCCATTGGTTCCTGGCTCGCCGAAGATGATCGGACCTGTCTGGTAATCAATTTCCTCACCAAAACGGTTGACACTCTTACCATTGGACTCCATATCCATCTGCTGCAGGTGGGCCGGGAAACGGCTCAGAGCCTGGGAATAAGGCAGAACAGCTGTGGTATTATAGCCGAGGAAGTTCCGCTCATAAACACCGATCAGGGCATCGAGCATGGCCGGGTTCTTGCGGATATCCGCATTCTTGGCAAGGATGTCTTCAGCTCCGGCACCGGCCATAATGCGGTCAAAGATCTCCGGGCCAAAGGCCAGGGAGAGGATAGCACCGCCCACCGGTGAGGAGGAGGAGAATCTTCCGCCGATAAAGTCATCCATGTAGAAGGAGTCTAAGTAAGCCGGATTGTTGGCCAAAGGAGATGTGGCGGAGGTAACTGCCAGCATATGCTTAGACGGATTCAATCCAGCCTTCTCCAGGGCATCCTTGACAAAGGCTTCATTGGTCAGAGTCTCTAAAGTTGTTCCGGACTTGGATACTACAATGAAAAGGGAATGAGCCACGTCAATATTGGCCAGGACTGCGGAAGCGTCGTCCGGGTCTACGTTACTGATGAATTTGGCTTCCATCTTGAGGGTATTATTCACCTTGGCCCAGTTCTCCAGAGCCAGATATAAGGCGCGGGGGCCCAGGTCGCTGCCGCCGATACCGATCTGAACGGCTGTGGTGAACTTCTCGCCTGCCTCGTTCACGATCTCACCTGCGTGAACCTTGTTGGCAAACTCTGCTGCCCTTGCCTGCTGAGCCAGGTAGAAGTCTCTCTTATTCTCACCGTTCACTACAACGTCGTCGCCCAGCTGGCCACGGCAGAGCTGGTGAAGAACCAGACGCTTCTCACCTGTGTTGATGATATCTCCATTATATAAAGCTGCATATTTCTCTGTTAAAGCCGCCTCGTCAGCCAGCTCCTGTAAAAGGTCAAGCAGCTCATCGTTTACCTGCTTGGACGCATAGCTGTAAACCATACCGCTGGACATAGGAACCTTGTATTCGGCAACACGCTTTGCCCCGTTCTCGCCTGCCATAGCTTCCTTAACGTCTACCGGTGTACCAAATTCTGCCAGTTTTTTGTAAGTTGCTAACTTACTGAAATTTTTCCATTCCATTACAAATTCCTCCTGATTGTTAATTGGTTAGTTTGTTATTCCAGTGATCTGCTACAATCACATGTATTAATTTGTACAGTCAAAAAAATATTCCTTCTTAATTATACTAAAACAAAATATTTTTTTCAATGTTTTCAGTCAATATATACAAGGTCCCCAGGACCATTTCTTCTTACAATATCATTACGGGTCAAAAAATATTTCATCAAAACAAAAAAACAGCCCCGGTAAACAAAGCTATACTCTGCTTCCGGGACTGGTTTTTGATCAGATCAGACAGCCTTTTTTCTGTATTATCTAGTTGTCAAAGGCTCTGTCAGGTTTATCTTTCCAGGCCATCCTGGTCTACCCTATTCTTCGCTCATGATATTGACTACGGCCGGAACCATGTCCTGGCCACATTTTTCACCGGCGTAATTCCGGATCATGTTGATGAAGGAATCCTGGGCTGTATGGACGTTCATCTCCAGCTTCATTTCATTTAAGTTCCTGTCATAGACCAGGCTTCCCTCGGCCTGTCCCACCTGGGGGATCATGCCAAGAACCTGTTCCAGCTGGCCCAGGTCATAGTAACGGCGGCCTAAATGACCATCTGTCAGGACTGTTCTTCCGCTGTTCTCCAGGAAGTCGATCTCCCCATTGAGCATGATTCTGGCCTCAAGGCCGGTATCATAGAGGGTAGTGTCATCCCTGAAAGGATTATTGACCGTATCTTTAACTCCTGCAGGTTCCCTGTCCATAATATAGAGACGACCCCAGGCGCCGTAAGGCTTCCTTGCATAGCGGTCATCCAGGACATAGGCCTTGATCTTCTCATCATCGGCGGCATCCGGAATCAATTCGAAACCTGCCTCCCGGTTCAGTTCACCGGCTGTCACATAGTAGTGCTTGGGGAAGGCTTTCTCGGGCAGGTGCTTCTTCAGGCAGCGGGCTGACGGCTCGCTGAGCATAGCATCCACTACGCTCTCATAACAGTCAAGGAAGAGGTCCATCTGGTCTCTATCGAAACGGTTCTTCCAGAAACGCAGCTCCGTGAAATAATTAGTATCCCTTGCCATTACCTGCATATGGAAAGGCAGGGAGTCAAGCTGCAGGTGGATGGGCTTGGCCGGCAGTCCTCCGATCTCGTGGATATTGATGATATCTCCCTGATACTGGAAGAACATCTCACCCTCTCTCGGTACGGATATCGGACAGCGCATGGTGTCCATGACCTGCTTACCAATCCTCTTTAAGTAGGCGATAGTGGTCTCATGGGGCACTGTAATGGTTCTTACAAAATAAGTCTTAAAGAGCGGGCCTGCCAGCCTTCTCCAGCTTCCGTTGGTCCGGCCGCTGTGGATGGAACTGGTAAAGAGGTCCTTCTCATTGCTGAAGATTCCTACCGTATAGTTGAAGGCAGTCAGGAAAAGGACATTTTCAGAAATACCATTTTCCCGGCAGAAATACTTGACCTTCAGCATGGTCAGCTTGTCAAAATCCTTGCGGATGGCATCCTGGTCAGCATGGTTGAGGTTCTGCTTGCCCTTCTTGTTGAGGACGCTGCGGTTTAAGCGGCTGCCGTTTAAGAGACTGTCATAATAGTCTGTGGTCTCTTTTCTGGCTCCTGCTTCAATAGCTGCCCTCTCATCAAGAATGTAATCGTAGAAAGTATACTTCTCCTCCTGGATGGGCAGACCCTGGTAAGCCTTGCTGACATCCTCTAAAAGAATGTTCATGGTGATGCCGTCACCCATGATGTGGGCCACATCAAAGAGCAGGTACTTGCCTTCCTCTGTCTCATAGATGGCGATATGGTAGAGCCGGTCATCCTCGGTATACTTAAAGGGTACCAGGATCTTCTCCTTCTCTTCCTGCCACTGGGCCTCTGTCAGCTTGATGATGGGCACATCCACCTCATCCTCATCCCTGCGGTGGAGCCAGAGGATATGTTTCTCATCGGGCTTGATGATACCTTTGACACCGGGATGGGCGTTAATGACTGTCTTAATGGCCTCCTGAAGGCGCTCAAGGTCAGTCTTTTCATGGAGGGCAAAGGTAAAGGGCAGGTTACCGGTAGTATTACCCTTGATGATGTAACCAAAATACATCTGCATGCTGGTCAGAGGATAGACCTCCAGCTTTTCGTGAACCACTTGCTCCTGGTCTTCCAAGGACCGGAGCAGGGCCTCCAGCTCCCGGATCGTCCTGTGGCTGGCAAGATCATTATAGGAGATAACCTTCTTTGTTCTGGCCTCAATCTCTTCTATAAGAAGGATGGAACTCATGGAATCCATACCACACTCATTCAGGTTGTCATCTACACCAAATTTGTCATTGCCAAGGATCTCGGAAATAATATCGTAAAGAGTCTGCTGCAGTTCATTCTCAGGCTTTTTCTTATCCTGCTCCCTGCGCTGGGCTTCTTTCTTCTCTGTAAATACGGCATCTCTCAGAATCTTTCTGGAGGACGTCTTCTTAAAGGGATTCTGACGGACCTTGACAGAGGCAATCCTGGAATAGGTAGGCATATCCTCATTGTGGCCGTCCACGATGGTCTGGACCGCTCCTTCAATATCCTTAATGCCATTGGCTGAAGCGTACTCATAGTTGGGATATACTTCCGCCAGGATCTTCTCATCCTCGGCGTAAACCATGATATCTGAAATCAGCACATCAGAATCGAACAGGTTCTCGATGGCCTCCGGGGAAACATTTTCCCCGTTGCTTAAGATGATCAGGTTCTTTTTACGTCCTGTGAGGAACACGAATCCATCTTCGTCAATGTAGCAGAGGTCTCCGGTCTTCAGATATCCGTCTTCAGTGAAGGCTTCTGCCGTTCTCTCTTCATCATTGTAGTAACCCATCATGACATTGGGTCCCTTTACCTGCAGCTCACCATCCTGGACACGGGCATCCACGCCCCGGACTACATAGCCTACAGAAGAAAGCTTCTCATCCCAGCCATAGTCCGGCACTGCCAGCTTGGGACTACACTCTGTCATACCGTAGCCCTGGCCGACTGTGATGGAATAAGCCTTAAGACTCTCTGCCAGCTCCGGTGCCAGGTAGCCGCCGCCACCGGTCAGCTTATACATATTCTTACCGAGAACCTCTTCCCTGACCTCATCCTTGCTGAGACCCGGATTACGCTTCTCCGTCACCTGCAGCCTGCTGTTGATGGCCTTCAGTACCATGGGAACCGACCTCATATAGTGGGGCTGGAAAAGGGTTAAGCTGTGGAAGAGCTTCTTCATATCATTGAGCAGGCAGAAGGTACAGCCGTACCTCATCACCATGAGGATCTCATTGATACAGAAAACATGGTTGATGGGCAGGGCTCCCAAAGCGATCTCGTTGAATCTGTCACCGAACTCATCGTTACAGAAGACATTGGATACCAGGTTTCTGTGAGACAGCATAACGCCCTTGGAAAGTCCTGTGGTTCCCGATGTATAGATGATCAGGGCACACTGGTCTTCCTTAGCTTCCGGTGTGAAGTCCACTCCCTCGTAAGTATCCTGGATGCTGCCTGCGGAAGCCTCCTTTTTCATCCTCTGCAGGCAAATATATTCCTTGACACCAGGACAGTTATCCTGCATGTAGGAGATCTGGGAACCGTACTCCCAGTCATAAAATACTACATCGGTATCGGCCCGGTTGATGGTATCCGCCATAACCGGATTGGCCAGCTGGACATCAAGGGGAATGGATACACCGCCGGCTCCCGTAATACCAAAAAGAACTGCCAGGTAGGTGTAACCCTTCTGGCCTACCAGGCTAACCCGTACCGGATGGCCCAGCTCCTGGCTTTTATCCTTAGCCCATGCGGCAAAGGCCTTAGCAGCCTGGGCATACTGGGCATAACTCTTCTCATAAACTACGTCATCTCTCTCATAGCGTAAAAATACCTTGTCGCCGAATAATTCCCCGGCCTTCTGGGTAATATCATATACTGTCTTTACATCTTCTGCATGAATCTCCGGATTGCCCAGGTCATTATAAACGATATGGTCTCTGCTGATTGTTCCTTTTACTTTTTCCATCATAAAAAACCTCCTGATTTCTCGATAAAAATTACCAAGTCTGAATATCAGAGTTGTAAAGCACGAATCCTGCAATTGGATCCGCCTGGGTGTCAGACGGCAACTTCCACTGTCTTTCCTGGCTGATGTCATCTTGCCTGCAGCTGACTTTTTCTTTCTGTCATTTTTCACAAATCGTTGCCTAAACCCGGGATATGAGAATCCCTGCTTTAATCATAAACATGATTTGTATTGTTAGATAGCAATAATACATTTTATTTATGATTTTTTGCAAAAATAAAACGTTGATTTATCAACATTTGGGATTCTAGCACCATGATGTTGATTTGTCAACGTTTATTTTAAAAATTTTTTTATTTCCTTAAAAAAGGTTATCCGGCAAGGTCTTTACCGGATACCTTCGTTCTTTTCATAAAGAAGAATCATTTTATAAGATCACCGGCCGGCCAAGAAGCTGCCTGCAGATCTTTTTCAGCTTCCGCACCACTTTTTCAGGCAAAGGGGTGGTCTTCCTTGTAATAAATGCCCATATCCAGCCTGGCCGTATCCTGATTATCGCGCATAACCTGCAGGATCAGATTCTGGACAAAACTCTGGGTCACACCAAACTGAGGGTCCCGGTTTAAAAGGCGCTTCAATTCCAGATATTTCCCATTTAAGCTGGCATTGACCACCCGGGCCGGTATGGTAAAGTTTTCACCGCCCTTAAAATTATACTTTTTCCTCAGGGTAATATTCTTTTTCACCTTGTCTTCTTTAGGCTCCGCGTCCCCAGAATATTTTTCCGGCTGGAAACCCGGGTTACTGCTTCCCGAATCCTGTGTCTCCATGTCCCCATGCAGCTTCCTTCTCGATGAGAACAGCAGATTCGTCTTCTGGTCACGGAGATGGATCTCATATTCCTCACCTTCATTTTCCTCAATGTAATCACTGAGATTATGGACACTGTAGGAAGGGTCTTCCATATATTTAATCAGGGCATCTGCAAAGGCTAACATCCTGGACCTTTCATAGCTGATAAAAATATTCCTCTCTTATTGAAAATACAGAGGAATAAAAATAAAGGTCAGACAGGCTATACATATAATGATACAGAAGGCAAATTTCACTGATATTTTTTTGAACATATGTATCATTCCCTTCAGACTTCAAAAAAATAACCAACTCCATAGACCGATTTAATATAGGGATAGCGGTCTGTAAGCTTTTTTCTCAACTGCTTTACAATCGTATCCACGGTTCTGTCATCCCCGAAATAGTCGACTCCCCACACACGATCCAGTATGGTATTCCGGTCAAGGACCAGATTTTCATTACGCATAAAAAAGAGGAGGACGTCAAATTCCTTGGGCGTTGTTTCGAGAACTTTTACATCCAGGAAAACCCGGCGGCTGTCCGTATGGATGCTTAGGGCCCCGGCTCTGATTATACCCTGTTCATGGCCCTGGCTTCTCTGCAGGATGGCATGGATCTGGGCTTTCATGACACTGAGTTTAAAGGGCTTGGTGAGATATACGTCAGCACCAAGGTCAAAGCCCGTCAGCTGGTCCCACTCTGTCTCCCTGGCCGACAGCATGATTACCGGTATAAAGCTTTCCTCCCGTATCCTTCTCAATACATCAAATCCATCCAGGCCCGGCAGCATACCATCTAAGAGAATCAGGTCGATCTCTTTCTCGTGAGAGTAGAAAGATTCAAGTCCTCCGGGACCATCAAAGGCCGTGATCACCTTATAATCATGTTCAGACAGATAGTCCTCGATGGTCATCCTCAACCTCTCATCATCCTCCACCAGCAGTATTGTATAATCCTTCAAATCCTGAACCTCCGGCATCTCTATCCCTTCTTACTTGTCTCTTCTCCAAGGCCCCTTCCGAGAGTCTTCCTATGATAACAACATTAATTAATAAAAACATTAATCGATTTACAAATACTATATAAAAAGAAAGTGATAAAAATTTGATACAAATTGGGAAATCTTGTATAGATACTGAGTAAATCCCCTGAATGAAAAATGAAAAATACTTATATAACAAAGAAGCAGGCTCCCACTATACTTTTTCCAGTATAGTAAAAGAAAAACCTTACCGATTCTCCAGTTTGATTCTGAAGATCAGTAAGGTTTTTTAGATCGTAAATATGAAAGATTACGCTATCCGTATGAAAGAAATGTTGCCAATCTGTTGC
>DLBH01000047.1:0-6954 GCA_002494165.1 Lachnospiraceae bacterium UBA7026
CCTGCTCGACGAGATCGAGGCAGCCTTGGACGATGCCAATATCAACAGGTTTTCCAGGTATCTGAAGCGGCTGGCCAGGGATACCCAGTTTATCGTCATCACCCACCGGCGGGGAACCATGAGCGCGGCCGAAGCCCTCTATGGGATCACCATGCAGGAAAAGGGAGTGTCCACCCTGATTTCCGTGGACCTGATCGATGATAAAAGCATCAACTGACCAGAGGGACCCAGGGTCCTTTATTACCGGGCCGGACCGGGCCCGGTGCCCTAAGACATTTAAGCAGATTATGTGAGGAGAAATAAATGGAAGAGAAAAAAGGTTTTTTTCGGCGTCTGGTCGAAGGATTGACAAAAACCCGTAAAAATATAGCCTCCGGTCTGGATTCCATATTCCGGGGCTTCTCAAAGATCGATGACGATTTCTATGAGGAGCTGGAGGAGATCCTGATCATGGGTGACCTGGGCGTGGATACGACCATGACCATCATTGAGAATCTCCAGGACCAGGTCCGGGAGAAGAAGATCAAAGACCCCCAGGACTGCAGACAGCTGCTGATCGATATCATCAAGGACCAGATGGCTGTGGACGAGTCAGCCTACGATTTTGAGGACAGGACCTCCGTTGTCCTGGTCATCGGCGTCAACGGTGTGGGCAAGACTACCACCATCGGCAAGCTGGCCGCCCAGCTCAAGGGCAGGAAGAAGAAGGTCATGATGGCAGCGGCGGATACCTTCCGGGCGGCAGCCATAGAGCAGCTGACAGAGTGGTCCAACCGGGCCGGTGTAGATATCATCGCCCACCAGGAAGGGTCTGACCCGGCAGCGGTGGTCTATGACGCCTGCCAGGCAGCCAGGTCCAGGAATGTGGACATTCTTTTAGTGGATACGGCAGGAAGACTGCACAATAAAAAGAATCTGATGAACGAGCTCTCCAAGATCCGCCGGGTCATCGAGAGGGAATTCCCCGAAGCTTACCTGGAGACCCTCATCGTCCTTGACGGCACCACAGGCCAGAATGCCCTGGTCCAGGCCCGTCAGTTCAAGGAAGTCAGCGATATCTCCGGTATCGTCCTGACCAAGCTGGACGGAACCGCCAAGGGTGGTATCGCCATCGCCATCCAGGCAGAACTGGGCATACCGGTCAAGTATATCGGTGTGGGCGAGCAAATCGATGATTTACAGAAATTTGATCCGGATTCCTTCGTCAATGCTCTCTTTGAGAAACCGGAGGAAGAAGATGAAGGAGGAGAGGAAAATGAATAAGTTAAGTCTGGAAAAATTTGAAGAAGCCTATGACCTCCTGGAGCGGGTGGTCCTTCCTACTAATCTTATCTACAGTGATTATTTTTCCAGTTCTACTGGCAACCGGGTATATTTCAAGCCCGAGAACCTGCAGCAGACCGGTGCCTACAAGATCCGTGGCGCTTACTATAAGATTTCGACACTGACAGAGGAAGAGAGGGCCCGGGGACTGATCACAGCCTCCGCTGGCAACCATGCCCAGGGTGTGGCCTACGCGGCCCAGCGTTTCAAAGCTCCGGCCACCATCGTGATGCCCACCACCACCCCCCTTCTCAAGGTCAACAGAACCAAGGCCTATGGGGCCAATGTCCTTCTTTACGGGGATGTCTTTGATGAGGCCTGTGACAAGGCCCTGGCCCTGGCGGAAGAGCATGGTTATACTTACGTAGCCCCCTTTGACGACCTGGCCGTAGCCACAGGACAGGGATCCATAGCCATGGAGATCGTCAAGGAGCTGCCTACAGTAGACATGATCCTGGTTCCCGTGGGAGGCGGCGGCCTGGCCACAGGTATCTCCACTCTTGCTAAAATGCTTAATCCCAAGATCAAGGTAATCGGCGTGGAGCCGGAGGGAGCCAACTGCCTGCAGGCCTCTCTGGAGGCCGGCCACCCGGTGACCCTGCCCCATGTCAATACTATCGCCGACGGCACGGCGGTCAAGACACCGGGGACCCTTATTTTCCCTTATCTGCAGGAGAACCTGGATGACGTTATTACCATAGAGGATGAGGAGCTGATCGTGGCCTTCCTGGATATGCTGGAGAACCATAAGCTGGTCGTGGAGAATTCCGGCCTGCTGACAGTGGCTGCCTTAAAGCATATCCCCCAGGATAACCTGAAGGTGGTTTCCGTCTTAAGCGGAGGCAACATGGATATTATCACCCTGTCTTCCGTCGTCCAGTACGGACTCATCAAGAGGTCACGTATTTTCACCGTTTCTGTTTACCTGCCTGATATCCCGGGCCAGCTCACCAAGGTATCCCAGGTGATCGCTGACAAGCAGGGTAATGTCATCAAGCTGGACCACAACCAGTTTATCAGTGTCAACAGAAACCAGGCTGTGGAGCTGACCATCACCTTAGAGGCCTTTGGTCCCAGCCATAAGGAGGAGATCATCAAGGCTTTAGAGGAGGCCGGTTTCCATCCGGAGGAGAAGAATCCCAGGGGGACAACCATCGGATAAGCGGACAAATATCTTGCAAAACCAAGGATGTCTGTTATAATTAGAGCATGAATCATGAAACATGCTCTGCAGCATGTTTTTGTCATGACAGGATGACATTTTTCATCTATGAAGGAGGCCATTATGGATAAAGAGAACAGGAACTCTTATAATATAGAAGACGTGGGACAGGTTCAGATTGCCGATGAAGTAATCGCGGTCATCGCAGGCCTGGCAGCCACAGAGGTGGAGGGCGTTACCAAAATGTCCGGCAACATCACCAATGAGATTGTCAGCAAGCTCGGTATGAAGAATCTTTCCAAGGGAGTCAAGGTAGAGATCCAGGACCAGGATGTAGAGGTTACTTTAAACCTTGTCCTTGCCTACGGAGTAAGCATCCCCAGAACCTCCAAGGAGGTCCAGGAAAAGGTGAAGAACGCCATCGAGAATATGACCGGCATGACCGTGAGGGAAGTGAATATCCGCATCGCCGGCATTGATATGGGGGAGGAATAGACTCCTGTCTGCTTCAGGGGGAGATCCTTTACCCGGCCTGTCTGAACTGCTTTTGATTTTAAAAAATACTTGAACCCGCGGAGGACTACATATGAAGATGTCAAGAAGAAAGCTGAGAGAAACGATCTTTCTGCTCTTATTCCGAATCGAATTTAACACACCGGAGGAACTGCGGGAGCAGATGGACTGGTTTTTTGAAAAAAGCGAAGAGTATTCGCCGGATGACACCCGGATGATCCGGGACAAGATAGAGGACATCCTCTCAAGACTGCCTGAGATCGATGGCATCATCAGCGAGATTTGTGAAGGCTGGAGCATCAGCCGCCTGGGAAAGGCGGAACTGGCCCTGCTCCGGCTTGCGGTTTACGAGATCAGGATGGATGACAGCATTCCTACAGGGGTAGCCATCAATGAGGCGGTGGAACTGACCAAGATCTACTGCAGTGAGGAAGCACCCCGTTTCGTGAACGGTGTACTGGCCAAGCTGGCGAAATAAGACATAAGAGATTATGATACAGCGGCGGGGAAGGATCCTGCCGCTTTTTTTACCAGGAAAGAAGGCACAGGTATTCGGGAAAACCAGTATGAAAAGAGAGACCACATTTTCCGTCTCCCAGGTGAATTCTTATATTCACCGCATTTTCGAGGGGGACTATGCTTTAAAAAGAATAAAGATCCGGGGAGAGGTATCCAATTGTAAATACCACTCTTCCGGCCATATATATTTTACCCTGAAGGATGAGAAAAGTGCCTTAAGCTGCGTCATGTTTTCCTCGGACCGGACCCGGGGCTTAGGCTTCCGGCTGGAGAACGGCCAGTCCGTGGTGGCGGAGGGCAACATCACCGTCTACATAAGAGACGGGGCCTACCAGCTCTATGCCAGAAAGATCAGCTTAGATGGCACCGGGGCTCTCTATCTCATGTTTGAGCAGAGGAAACAGGAGCTCTATGAAAAGGGTTATTTTGATTTTGACCGCAAGAAGCCCCTGCCTGCCTACCCCAGGCACATCGGTATCGTCACTGCCTCCACCGGGGCTGCCATCAGGGATATCCAGAGCGTGGCCAGGAGGCGGAACCCCTATGTCCAGCTCTACCTTTACCCGGCCAGAGTCCAGGGAGAGGGGGCTGCCAGGGAGATCGCCCAGGGTATCCGCTTTTTCGACCGGGCCGGGGTGGATGTCATCATCATCGGCCGGGGAGGAGGATCCATCGAGGACCTCTGGGCTTTCAATGAATTGGAGGTGGCCGATGCCATCTACCAGGCCAGGACCCCTATCGTGTCGGGAACCGGCCATGAGATCGATAACACCATCGCGGACTACTGTGCCGACCAGAGGGCGGCCACACCATCGGCGGCCTGCGAACTGGTGGTTCCTGACATAGGGACCATCCTCATGCAGCTGGATAATTATTCCGACAGTCTCCAGTATCTGATGGACCAGAAGTTGTCGGCAGCCAGCCGTCAGCTGACCCTGCTCCAGTCCAGACTGGAAAATGCCAGACCCCAGAAAAAGCTTCACGACCAGAAGCTGCTGGCCCAGGCCTTGTCCATGCGTCTGGGAAGGGCAGCCGAAGCTAAGCTGGCCATGAGGAGGCAGGACTACCAGCTGCTTTTGGAGAGACTTTCAGCCCTTTCACCGGCTTCCAGATTAAGAGGCGGTTACGTTTTTGCCCAGGACCTGGAGGGCAGGGCCCTATCTTCAGCTGCCATGCTGAAGCCCGGTGACCCCCTGCAGCTGGTATTCTCAGATGGTCAGGCTCTGGTTAAGACCCTGTCGGTGGATCTGCAGGAAGACAAAGATCGATGATAATCTAAAAGAATTGAGGAGAGATATCTATGGCTAAGGCGAAGTTTTCTGTGGAAGCTGCCTTCGAGGAGCTGAATCAGATCATAGAAAAGATGGAGGATCCGGACTTAAGTCTCAGTGACTCCATGACCTATTATAAAAAGGGGGTCAAGCTGCTGGAAAAATGCGGCAAGACCCTGGACCAGACGGAAAAAGAAATGATTGTATTACAGGAGGGACAAAATGAGCTCAGCCTTGAAGGAACAGATCAGCAGGAGAACCAGTGAGATAGAAGAGACCATCTATGCCTACCTGCCTCCGGCGGAGGGACTCCAGAAGACTGTGATCTCCGCCATGGAATACACTCTGAAGGCAGGGGGCAAGCGGCTTCGGCCCATGCTCATGGATGAGACCTTTAAAAGCTTTGGCGGCACAGACCGGGAGCTCATCGAGCCCTTCATGGCCGCCATGGAGATGATCCACACCTACTCCCTTATTCATGACGACCTGCCCTGTATGGATAATGATGATTACCGCCGGGGCAAGCCCACAGCCCATGTGGTCTATGGGGAGGATATGGCCCTGCTGGCCGGGGACGCCCTCTTAAACTATGCCTTTGAAGTGGCCGCCAGGGCCTTCCGGGGAGATGAGAGGGACATCAACACTGCCAGAGCCTTCCGGGTTCTCACCAGCAAGCCCGGCATCTCCGGAATGATCGGAGGCCAGGTGATCGATGTGGAGAACACAGGGAAAGTTATAAACTTAGATATCCTCATGACCATCCATAAGCTGAAGACAGCTGCCTTGATCGAGTGCTCCATGATGATCGGAGCCATTTTGGCTGGGGCAGATGATCAGGTAGTGAAAAAGGTGGAGAAGATTGCTTCCGGCATAGGAATCGCCTTCCAGATCCAGGATGATATTCTGGACGTGACCAGCAGTGAGGAAGTTCTGGGCAAGCCGGTAGGCAGCGATGAGAAAAATGAGAAGATTACCTATGTCAGCTTAAAGGGCCTGGACCAGGCTGCCGCTGACGTAGACAGATACACAGAAGAGGCCATCCGTATTTACGACAGTCTTGGCCTGGAAAATGCATTCTTAAGAGACCTGCTGCTTTCCCTGACCAGACGGAAAAAATAAGTTATGAGTGAGCCTAAAGATAAAAAAATGACCCGTCTTGACCTGGCCCTTCCGGCCCTGGGCCTGGCCCAGTCCCGGGAGAAAGCCAAGAAAATGATCCAGAGCGGAAATATTTATGTGAATGGCCGTCAGGTGACCAGGCCTTCCCAGGCCACCGGCCCCGAAGACCGGATTGAAGTCCGGGGCCAGGTTCTGCCCTATGTCAGCAGGGGTGGTCTCAAGCTGGAGAAGGCGCTTCAGGTTTTCGGACTGGAATTAAAGGGCAGGATCTGTATGGATGTGGGGGCCTCCACGGGAGGATTCACTGACTGCATGCTGCAGAATGGAGCTGCCAGGGTATACGCCCTTGATGTGGGCAGGGACCAGCTGAGCCCCAGCCTCCGACAGGACCCCCGGGTAGTCTCCATGGAAGAGACCAATATGAGATATGTGACCCCGGACATGATTCCGGAGCCTGTCTCTTTTGCCAGTGTGGATGTATCTTTCATCTCTCTGACCATGATCCTTGGTCCCCTCAAGGCCTGTATGGCCCCGGGCGGTCAGGCAGTCTGCCTGGTCAAGCCCCAGTTTGAGGCCGGCAGGGGCCAGGTAGGCAAGAAGGGGGTGGTCCGGTCTGCTAAGATTCATAAGACCGTGATCGCATCCGTGGCAGACTACGCCCGCTCCATAGGCTGGAAGGTGGAAGACCTGACCTGGTCACCGGTCCGGGGACCGGAAGGAAATATAGAGTATCTGCTCTACTTTTCCCTGCCTGCTGACCAGCCGGAGGACTGGTTACCAGACCTACATGCAGACCGGTTATCAGACCAACATACAGATCAGTTGTCAGACCAGCCGGAAGACCGCTCATCAGATCTGGAGGCCAGGGCCGATTATGACCAGCTGTCCAGAGGGACTGGCCAGGCAGATCTTTATTGCCAGGCCAAGGACCAGGCCGGTAAGGTTAATGAAGGTGAGATTAGAATTCTGGTGGACCAGGCTCACAGCAGCCTTGGCAAGGACAAAGCCTGACGGAGCCAGCAGGAACCTGCAAGGACAAAGCCTGAC
>DLBH01000047.1:7100-23521 GCA_002494165.1 Lachnospiraceae bacterium UBA7026
CCAGGAAGAACCTGCAAGGACAAAACCAGACCGAAGCTAGGAAGCCAGGAAGAACCTGCAAAGACAAAACCTGACCGAAGCCAGCAGGAACCTGCAGGGACAAAGCCTGACGGAGCCAGGAAGAACCTGCAAGGGAAAAGTCTGACCAGAGCCAGATAAGATAAAGAAAGAAACACATGACCAGGGTCCTGAAAGAGAGACAGGGACGAAGACAGGCCGGGCCCTTCAAGGGATATATAGAAAACTGGAGAACTTATGAAACATTTTCTGATTATCGCAAACAAAAAAAAGGATACCAACTTGCAGATTTCGGAGAGAATCCGGACCTACCTGCAGGACCGGGGGGCTGTCTGCCACATCTATGACGAATATTACCGGGAAGAAAATAAGAAGATCACTGTTCCGGAGGATACCCAGTGTATCCTGGTCATAGGCGGAGACGGGACCATCCTGTCGGCGGCCGGCCAGCTGGTGGGCAGGCACATTCCCCTTATGGGAGTGAATCTGGGAACCCTGGGCTTTCTGGCAGATGTCAAGCCTACAGACCTGGAGGATACCCTGGAGAGACTTTTAAAGGGTGATTACCAGATCGAGGAGAGGCTGATGATCTCCGCCAAGATCTACCAGAAGGGGGAATGTTCGGCAATCTATACGGCCCTCAATGATTTCAATATTCACCGGCGGGGCGATTCCAACAATATCGGCCTGAAGGTGAAGATCAATGATGTGGTCATAGACCGCTATAACGGAGATGGAGTCATTGTCTGCACTCCCACCGGAGCCACCGGCTATAATCTTTCGGCGGGAGGCCCCCTGATCAACCCCACCTGCCGCAATTTTGTAATCACCCCCATCTGTGCCCATGCCCTGACGGCCAGGAGTATCGTTCTGGCGGAGAATGACGTGGTTAAGATCACCATGGAGGAGATCCGGGGAGACGGCTACGAGGAGGCAGTATTTGCCTGTGACGGCATCAAGGGAGTCCGGATGAAACCCGGTGATTATGCCGTCATCTACCGGGCCCACGTGACAACCCCCTTTATCAGGATGAGAGAAGTAAGCTTTGTTCAGATTCTCAAGGAAAAGCTTTTGTATCCTATTTCTTAGCAGCCTGCCAGCAGTTCATCCCAATTGCTGCGCAGGTAAATCATCCCAATTGCTGCACAGGTAAAACGTCCCGGGGGCTATGCAGGTAGAATAGCTCAGACGCCGGCCGGCAGGGCAGGACTTGTCTTGCAGGTTTCCTTAAACTGCCTTTGAAAGCCAGGCCGGGTCCGGGAAAAGACCATTGCCGGGCTGCCGGAAAATCTATAGAAAGACGAAATATAATCACTGGAGAAGGGAATATGAAAAGTAGAAGACAGGAGAAGATTCTGGAAATCATTAAAGAGCAGGATGTGGAAACCCAGGAGGAACTGACCCGCCTTTTGGCCAGGGCCGGATTCTCCTCAACCCAGGGGACGGTATCCAGAGATATCCGCGAGCTGAAGCTGACCAAGGTTACCGGCGAGAACGGCCGCCAGAAGTATATGGAAAGAAAAGTGGAGGACATCCATGTATCCAGCAAATACAGGCGGGTCCTTTCAGAGGGGATTCTGGGCATGGAAAGCGCCGAGAATATCCTGGTGATCAAGACAGTTCCCGGTATGGCTATGGCCTGCGGCGCGGCCATCGATTCCATCAGCCTGAGATATGTGGCAGGCTGTATAGCCGGGGATGACACTATTTTTTGTGCCGTAAAACAGACCGCCTATGTGAGCCTGGTCATGGATGAGCTAAACACGATTATTCTTGGAAAATAGCAGGACGAAGGAGGTTTTCATGCTAATAAATCTTCATGTAAAAAATCTTGCACTGATCGAGGAAGCAGATGTGGATTTCACCAGTCATCTGAATATACTCACGGGAGAAACCGGAGCAGGTAAGTCGGTTCTGATCGGGTCGATCCAGTCTGCCCTGGGTGGGAAGATACCCAAGGATATGATTCGCAAAGGGGCAGATTCTGCCCTCATAGAACTGATTTTCCACACGGAAAGTAAGACGGTGGAAGAGAAAATGAGAGAACTGGAGCTTCCCTTTGAGGATGGGGAGATTATCATCTCCCGCAGAATCACCAGCAGCCGGGTGATCAATAAGGTTAATGACACCTCTATCACCCTGGGCAAGCTCAAGGAACTCTCCCCCTTACTGCTGGACCTTTCCGGCCAGCATGAGAACCAGCTGCTGCTTAGGGAACAGAACCATCTGAAGATCCTGGACAGCTATGGCAGGGACCTGATTACCCCAGCCAAAGAGGAAGTAGGCCGTCTTTTTGCCGAATATTCCAGCTTAAAAAAAGACCTGGCGGCAGTCAGCATCGACGACGAGTCCAGGGTCAGGGAGTTGGAATTCCTCAAATATGAAATCTCGGAAATCGAAGCAGCCTCCCTCAGGGAAGGGGAAGACCTGGAGTTGGAGCAGGACTACCGGAAGATCTTCCACTCCAAGGAGATTATAGAAGAATGCGGCCAGGCCTATGACAGCCTTGCCGAGGCCAATGAATGTGTCAGCGACCAGCTGGGCCGCAGCATCCAGCGGCTCTCCAGGGTTCAGGATCTGGACCCGGATCTCTCTGGACTGACAGACCAGCTCCTGTCCATTGACGGCCTGGTCAGCGATTTCTGCCGGGACCTGGCTTCTTACATCAGCAGTTTGGAATTTGACCAGGAGACCTTCCAGGAACTGGAGGACCGGCTGGACGTCATCAATCATCTAAAATCTAAATATGGCGGTTCCATCCCTGCCATACTGGCCTACCTGGCCAGGAGCAGGGACCGCTATGACAAGCTGGCCCACTATGAAGAATATGTGGCAGACCAGAAGGCCAGGCTCAAAAAACTGGAGAAGGCCCTGGCGGAAGCCTGTGGCAGGTTGACCGCCCTCAGAAAGGATGCGTCCTTACCCCTGGCCCAGTCTATCCGCGATGCCCTCCACGACCTGAATTTCCCCCAGGTCAGCTTCCAGATCGACCTAAGGCCGGCAGCCCATTTCCGGGCTGACGGAGCTGACGACGTCGCCTTTATGATATCCGTAAATCCCGGTCAGGATCCCAGGCCCCTCCAGGACATTGCCTCCGGTGGAGAGCTCTCCAGGATAATGCTGGCCATCAAGACCATT
This sequence comes from Lachnospiraceae bacterium UBA7026, assembly GCA_002494165.1. GTDB lineage: Bacteria > Bacillota > Clostridia > Lachnospirales > Lachnospiraceae > Anaerobutyricum. The sequence continues at coordinate 10,257 of DLBH01000047.1, forward strand.
CTGGCCGATGAGGAACAGATTGAGACCCTCATTTTCGATGAGATTGATACGGGAATCAGCGGCAGGACAGCCCAGAAGGTATCAGAGAAGATGGCCCTCATCGCCCGGGGCCGGCAGGTTATTGCCATCACCCACCTGCCCCAGATTGCTTCCATGGCCGACGCCCACTATCTGATCGAGAAGGTGAGCGATGACAACTCGACCATCAGTAATATTTACCCCCTGACGGACCAGGCCTCTGTGGAGGAGCTGGCCAGGATGCTGGGAGGAAGTAAAATTACAGATGCGGTCCTGGAAAATGCAAGAGAGATGAAAAGACTGGCCGGCCAGTACCGCAGCAGCCTGTAATGAGGGAATGAAATGATTAAGATTATAAGCCGGACAGAAATTGCCAGACTTATACAATACTATGTAATAACTACAGACATTATACAATACGGTGTAATAATTGCAGACTTATACAATACCGTGTAATAACTAATAAAAACCGGACAGGCCAACTGTAACCTGTCCGGTATTTTTCATCTGAGAGCAGATAATAATAAAAATATAAAGAAAATTATTATGGATCGTAGATTCAGGAAAGCCTGGCCCTCTAAGAAGCCGGTCAGCTGCCCTGTGTTATTTTACAACCAGTTCCATTCTTGCGGAAGCGTAATCCTTAATGGCGTCAAAGGTTTCTTCACTGATGATATGTTCAATCTTACAGGCATCCTTTTCAGCGGTCTCAGGATCAACTCCTAATTTCTCAAAAATCTGGGTGATAACCTGATGACGTTCATAAATCATCTCAGCAATCTTTAAACCGGATTCTGTCAGATAGATATAACCGGCATCGGTCATGGTGATATGATTCTTTTCCCGCAGGTTTTTCATGGCGATACTTACGCTGGATTTCTTAAAATCCATGTGATTGGCGATATCGACAGAGCGGACTACGGGAAGCTTGTGACTCAGTACAAGGATCGTCTCTAAATAGTTTTCTGCGGATTCATTATATTTTTCTTTCAAAACTTTCACCTCAAAAATCATTTAAAATAAATATATCAAATTATAACATAGGCTTAGCATATTTTCAAATAATCCCTTGTATTTGAGAAAAAACTCCTTAAATTTCTCATAAAAAGATAATAATTATTAATATTGTCTATAAATTTTGGTCAGGCCCGAAGAAAGGACTAAGTTAAAAAGAAATCATTTTAGATGATAAATAATATCAATAGAATATTTTATATATGGATATAACCTGGCGGGAATAAAGTCCTGAACAGGGGTCTGCAACAAAACAAAAGGAGCTTCCCTCTGGAAAATATCTCAAAATGATTTGCCTGACATGAAAAAATAGGATATAATCTTTTCTAAAATCGGCATCGCCGGATTTTACGGCCAGGCCGGTTCATGGCCCTTGATTAAGGGCCGCTATCATTTATTAAAAATCTATTTCAATCATAAAGGAGTAATATATTATGTTTAATGTGACAGACAGTATTATCTATGTAGGCGTCAATGATCATCAGCTCGACCTTTTTGAAGGCCAGTATGTGATCCCCGATGGAATGGCTTATAATTCCTATGTGATCCTGGATGACAAGATTGCTGTCATGGACAGTGTGGACAGGAGCTTCGGCGAGGAATGGCTTGGCAATATCAAGGAAGCTTTGGGAGAGAGGAAGCCGGATTATCTGATCGTCCAGCATATGGAGCCGGACCACTCCTCCAATATTTCCCTTTTTGCAGAGGCTTATCCCGAGGCAGTGATCGTGGGCAATGCCAAGACATTTACTTTTATGAAGCAGTTCTTCGGCGTAGACTACGCTGACCGCCGCCTGGTGGTAAAGGACGGAGAGACCTTAAGCCTTGGCAGCAGGGACCTGACCTTTATCTTTGCTTCCCTGGTTCACTGGCCTGAGGTTATGTTCACCTATGACAGCAAGGACAAGGTACTCTTTTCCGCAGACGCCTTCGGCAAGTTCGGAGCCCTGGATGTGGAGACAGAGGACTGGGCCTGTGAAGCCCGCCGCTATTATGCAGGCATCGTAGGCATGTACGGCCTCATGGTCCAGAAGGCTCTTAAGAAGGTGAAGACCCTGGATCTGGAGAAGATCTGTCCCCTCCACGGACCGGTCCTCACGGAGAATCTTGACTACTATATCAATCTTTATGACATTTGGTCCTCCTACGGCGTGGAGACAGAGGGAACCGCTATTTTCTACACTTCCGTATATGGTAACACCAAGAAGGCTGTAGAGCTCCTGGCCGAGAAGCTCAAGGAAGAGGGCTGTCCCAAGGTTGTTATCAATGACCTGGCCAGAGAAGATATGGCTGAGTGTGTGGAGGATGCCTTCCGCTACGGTAAGATCATCCTTGCTACCACCACCTACAACGGAGGTATCTTCCCCTTCATGAGAGAGTTTATCGATGAGCTGGTGGAGCGGAAGATCCAGAACAGGACCATCGGTATCGTGGAGAACGGCACCTGGGGTATCGTGGCCGGTAAGTTCATGAAGGCCGCTTTCGAAAAGAGCAAGAACATCACCTTCGCTGACACGACCGTTACCATCAAGTCCGCCATGAATGAGGCTAACAAGGACCAGATCGCCCAGTTGGCCAAGGAGATGAAATAGTCCATAAGGTGCTTTGCCTTGAATCCTGGAAAATGTATTAAGAGATGCTTTAAGACCTATTAAGTGATGGCTTGGGACATATTGTATCTTGGGACATATTGTATTTAAAATATCCTATATTTTAAAATGTATTAGATCAAGAACGGATCATATAAGAAAATGGCGCGGCAGGGAGCCTGGGGCTGACCTGCTGACGCCATTTTTGCTATGTATTTCGTTTTTTTAAAATAAATAATTTCTGGATGAAACAGCTGGGACCGGTCTCTTGCTGATATGATCTTCCGGCCTCTTGTCTAGTATGTTTTCAGCTTTTGTAGCCTGTTCAGTTCTCTGGTCTCTTGTCTGCTTGGCCAGTGACGGCATGGAGTTGATGCGTTTTGTAGCCTGTTCAGTTCTCCAGCCTCTTGTCTGCCAGCTTTTCCTTTCTACCATCTTCCCGGAGCTCACTGGATTGATTCCGGCCAGTCTTCTCCAGGGTCTGACCAGATTCATTACAGTCTGCCGCCTCCTGGTCCGGTTCAGAACCGGCCTGGCTCCCGTTGACGTATTCCAGGTAATCCATAAAAATGTGCTGACTCATGTCATGGACATAATCGGCCAAGATCGCATCCTGGCGGAAAAGTAGTTTCTGGCACTGGATGTATTCCTGGTCCGATTCATAGTCCCGGCGGAAACGGGGCAGGGTACCGTAGGAAGCACTGGCCTCAATCTGGAAGCCATAGTGCTTTCTGGCTACTGGCAGGGGGAGGAAGAGGCCCGTCTCCTTCATGTAGCAGTTGACTGCTTTGGCCTGCTGCCGGTGGTCGCTGTCCACGAACTGGCCCACACTCTTATGGATGGCCCGGTCCTCCTGGGGCAGGTAGTAATAATTTCTGTATTTCTTATAAAAATGCTTCATTTCCCCGGTCAGGATGGGAATATAGAGATGGATGTCCCTGTCCCTGCCGGAAAAAAGACCCTGACCCCGGCCAATCTCCAGGGGCCTTGGCAGGTCCTTTTCCAGCTGTCCCTGAAAATGAACACAGGGAACTCTGATCCCGGCTTCCCCGGTCCCCGGGTCTGCCGGCAGGTTTTCCACCTCAGACTCTTCCGTCTGATCCCGGTAGGGGGAGGAAGCGTAAAGATCGGCCTGGTCTAAATCGATGATCTCTATGTCTCTTAAATCATAGTGGCCCTCCATCAGATCATGGTAGGGCAGGAGAGCCATGAGCCGGGTCATACCCAGCAGGTCTTCCCCGTTATGGAGCAGGAGATCATGGAGGTCCTTTTCCTCCTTTCTGTGCAGGTAGCTGCGATAGACATCGATCAATTCCCCACCATTGTAGATGTCCTCCCGGTAGATACCGAGAAAACGTTCCCAGTACTTCTGGCCTCCGTGACGTAGCCGGTAGAGCTGCTGGAAGGGCCGCATAATCCGGTAGAGGTCCAGGGAGGCCATATCCTCCATGGGCAGGTCCATGTCATTTAAACGGCCGTGGTGGACCAGGTAGGGGATGTCGAAGGATTCCCCGTTAAATGTCACCAGGGTCCAGTCCTCTCTTGCCAGCAGCTGGCCGAAGGCCTGTAGAATCTCCTTTTCACTGACCCCGTCGTCATTAAACCACTGGACAAAATGGCCGTTGTCTCCCTCGGGATAGATACAGCCGATCATATAGAGTATGGTCCGGTTCCGGTCAAAGCCGGTGGTCTCAATATCAAAAAAGAGAGGGCGCATGGCTGCCGGATATGTGAAATTGTGAATAATTCTATCGATTGTAAGCATAGCTGCCTCTCAGTTCTGTGATTGTACTTGTTGGTAAAGGCAAAAGGCCGGCGGTTCCGCCAAAGCCATGGGTTTATTTTATCACAGAAATATAAGATATCAAGAATTTTTGAAAAGTGGGGATCCGGACCTGGCTGGGGCAGGACCGGACCGGTCTGTCTGCCTTTAGCTTTTGTTGTCATTATCAGGAAATTATGATATGATGTCAGAAGATTAAATGGCAATAAATTGATAAGTAGAATCATGTAACAGGAGCATAAAACTTTGATATCTTATATAAAAGGTCAGGTGGCCTATCTGGACTCTGACCGCATTATTCTGGACCATGAAGGCATAGGTTATGGCATATATACCTCCGCAAAAGTTCTCGGCCGGGTCAGACCGGGCCAGGACCTGATGCTCCATACCTACCTTCATGTGAGGGAGGACGCCCTCCTGCTCTATGGCTTTCCTAGCAGGAAGGAGCTGGATACCTTTAAGGTCCTCCTCAGTATCAATAAAGTAGGACCTAAGGCAGCCCTGGCCCTCCTGTCAACCATGACGGTGGAGGACCTGTATTTCGCTGTGTTCAGTGACGATGAGAAGGCCATCTGCCGCACGCCGGGGATCGGTCCCAAGATGGCTAAAAAGATGATTCTGGAGCTGAAGGACAAGCTGGATATCGCGGAGCTTGAAGCCGGCCTGTCCCTGGGAGACGGGGAAGCTGACCAGGCAGAAAGACCAGGCCAGAGGCCTGGGCCGGATATGAACCAGGAAGCCACGGCCCTGGCCGTGGAAGCCCTTGTGGCCCTGGGTTATTCCAATTCGGAGGCCTACAGGGCGGTCCGTGACCTGGGAGATGTAAGCGGGCTGGATACGGAAGCCATCCTAAGCCTGGCTCTGAAAAAGATGATTTAGGCTTAATACCGGCCTGGACTGCAGGCCCTGCCGGCAAGGTAGAAACAAAGGACAGCCTGCTGACCTTTGTTGACAGATAGAAACTGACCATAAAGAGGCACTGAAATGATAGATAGGATAATCAGCACAGAGCTGATGGAAGAAGATCATATCGGCGAGCTCAGCCTGCGGCCCCAGCTCCTTTCTGAGTATATCGGACAGGAAAAGGCCAAGAGGAATCTGAAGATTTTCATCGAGGCGGCAAAGCTCAGGGGAGAATCCCTGGACCACGTCCTTCTCTACGGGCCTCCAGGGCTGGGTAAGACCACCCTGGCAGGCATCATAGCCAATGAGATGGACACCCATTTGAAGATCACTTCCGGTCCGGCCATAGAGAAGCCGGGAGACATCGCGGCTATTTTAAATGGGCTCCAGGATGGGGATATTCTTTTCATAGATGAGATCCACCGGCTCAACCGGCAGGTGGAGGAGGTCCTTTATCCGGCCATGGAGGACTATTCCATTGACATCATGATTGGGAAGGGACCCACAGCCAAGTCAATCAGACTCAACCTTCCCCATTTTACCCTGGTGGGGGCCACCACCAGGGCCGGGATGCTAACCGCACCCCTCAGAGACCGGTTCGGCGTGGTCAACCGACTGGAATTCTACACAGACCAGGAACTTACGGTGATCGTGGAGAGGTCCGCCGACCTTTTAAATGTACCCATCGACCAGGAAGGGGCAGGAGAGATCGGCCGCAGAAGCCGGGGCACGCCAAGACTGGCCAACCGGCTGCTGAAGAGAGTACGGGACTTTGCCCAGGTCAGGTCTGACGGGGTCATAACGGCCCAGGTGGCCAGACAGGCCCTGGATCTTCTGGAGGTGGACAGTCTGGGACTGGATGCCACAGACCGTAATATCTTAACGACCATGGCAGGCAAGTTTGAGAACAAACCGGTCGGCCTGGAGACCCTGGCAGCCTCCATCGGGGAGGATGCCGGAACCATAGAGGATGTCATAGAGCCTTTTCTCCTGCAGAGGGGGCTGATACAGAGAACGCCAAGGGGAAGAGTGATCACAAGAAAGGCCTGCGAGCATCTGGGCCTGGATCTTCAAATGTATTTAGATGGAGGGGAACAGTAATGGAAAAAAAGGACAGGTTATCCGTTGTCATTGACGGAAAAGTGTATGTGATCTCCGGGGGCAGCAGCGACCATATTCAAAGGATCGCTAACTACGTGGATAATAAGATTTCAGAATTGAAGCGTCAGGCCGGTTACAACAAGTTGTCACCGGAATACCGCAGTGTACTGCTTTCCCTGAATATTGCCGAGGAGCTTTTCACGGCCCGGGAAGAGGCGGTTGTCTCCAGCCAGGAGCACCAGGAGCAGGAGGCTGAGATCTATAAGATCAAGCAGGATATCGTAGACAAGGACCTGCGGATTGACACGGCCAACAAGCTGGTCATCGAGTACAAGACCAAGGTCAATGAGCTGCAGAAACGGATTATTGAGCTGGAGACCAAGAACGCTCTTCAGTAACAGGCCATGAACCTGCAAGGGCAGGGAAAAGACCGGAAAGGATAGTTTTTTCAAAGGTCTGCAAACGGGATCTGAAGCCAGTCTGTCCCTGCGGGCATAATAACAATGACACAGCAGGTCTGGAGACCTTGGCCATTGCAGTCTGCCTCTGCGGGCATAATAACAGAGACCACATACTCTGCATTTAGTGGGGTGATTCTATGAAATATCAGCTGAAGCTGCCGGAGCTGCTGTCACCGGCCGGGTCCATCGACCACCTGAAAGCAGCAATTAATGCCGGGGCAGATGCCGTATATATGGGGGGAGACAAGTTCTCCGCCAGGGCTTATGCGCAGAATTTCTCAGGAGACAGAATCCTGGAGGCTCTTCACTATGCCCATTTTTACGACCGCAGGATTTATCTGACGGTTAATACATTAATGAAAGAAAAAGAAGTGGAGGAGGAGCTTTATGATTTCCTTCTCCCTTATGAGGAAGCAGGACTCGATGGGGTTATCGTCCAGGATCTGGGTACTGCTTCTTTTATTCGTTCTGCCTTTCCGGCTATGGAGATTCACGGCAGCACCCAGATGACCATCACCGATGTCTATGGGGCCAGGGCCGCGGCTAGGATGGGCATGACCAGAATCGTTCCTGCCAGGGAGTTGTCCCTGGGGGAACTGGAGGAGATCAGGCGCCAGACCGGGCTGGAACTGGAGGTTTTCATCCATGGAGCCCTATGCTACTGTTATTCCGGCCAGTGCCTCTTCAGCAGTCTCTACGGTGGCCGCAGCGGCAACCGGGGAAAATGTGCCCAGCCCTGCCGTCTGCCCTATCGGCTGATTAGGCCGGACCGGGGAGAAGATGGTCAGACCGGAAAAAAACAGACCGGAAGTCAGTACAAATACCAGGACAGCAGCCAGTATAAATACCAGACCGGCAATCAGTACAAATACCAGGACAGCAGTCAGCACAAATATCAGGACAGAAACTGGGACAAGAGAAACTGGGACAATAGCGGTCAGTCCATGAAAAAGCCGGCCGGTGGCCGGAGGGAGCCGGGAAAAAGGGACCGACAAGAGTCTTATCTGCTCAGTCCTCGGGACCTGAGTGCCCTTGCGGTCCTGCCTGACCTCTGCCGTCTGCCCGTAGATTCCCTCAAGATCGAGGGAAGGATGAAAAATGTGGAATATGTGGCTGGCGCCACAGCCATTTACAGAAAATATCTGGACCGGCTGGAGGAACATTTCCAGGCTACAGGCAGGCTGCCGGAGGCCTGGAAGCCGGACCCGGCGGATGTGGGGGACCTGCAGGACCTCTACAGCCGGGCTGATGACTTTACCGAGGGTTATTTCCACCGCCATAATGGCAGGGAAATGATGTCCATGAAAAGCCCTAAGAATACAGGCAGGCTTCTGGGTCATGTGGAGGGAAGACGGAAAAACCGCCTCAGAATCTTTTTTGAAACTAAGCCGGAGCCCCAGGATATCCTGGTGATTCCCCTGGCCGGCAAAGGCCAGGAAGAACTGGTTCTTACCGTTCCGGCAGAGCTTAAACTGACAAGACAGGGGAAACATTTCCTGGGAGAACTCAATGCACCGGCTGCCCAGGGTATCAGTCCAGGCGCTGAGGTCTACCGCCGCAGGAAAGACGCCCTGACCAAGGGTCTGCAGGCAGCCTATACCGGGCCGGGACCCAGACTTACCATAGATGCCCGCATGCGGCTTAAGATCGGGGAAGCGGCCAGTCTGACCCTGGTGAGGGGAGAAGACCAGGTTACTGTCCAGGGAGACTCTGTCCAGGCAGCGGCAGCCAGGCCTCTTAGTCCTGACCAGGTGACCAGCCAGGTTAAGAAAACTGGTAATACACCCTTCCAGGTGGACAAGCTGGATCTGGATATGGACCAGGACATTTTCCTTCCTGTATCCGCCATCAAGCATCTGCGCCGGGAGGCCTGTGACCGTCTTCAGCTTATGCTGGAAAGTAAAAAAGACCGGCCTCTGCAGGAAGGAAATAGCCGGGAAAGAGCCGGACTGGAAAAAAAGGATAGCCGGATATATAATAGTTTCATTGGAGCCGGCCAGGATTCCATACAAGGACCGGCCCTTTATACGACAGTATATTCTGAGCAGATGGCTTGCTTTTGTGCCGGGGATGACCTGGTCAGAGGCATCTGTCTGCCGGCAGACTTTTTTGATCCTGACCAGCTTAGTAAGCTGGCTGGTTTCTGCAAGGACCGGGGAAAAGAAGTCTGTCTGATCCTGCCCAGGATAGCCAGGGATAATGAAGACCTGACCCTGTCCCTGCTGGAAATGACCGGCTGGGACGGTGTTTATATTAACGGGATCGGCCAGGCCCAGCTGATTCATGAGAACCGGCAGGTATTAAAGGGAGGCAGCCAGGCAAGCCAGATTCAACCAGCCTCAAAAAAAGCTGCTCAGGAAAGCTTCCATGGATCGGATTCCCAGGGACCCGCCTGGATTACGGCGGCTGCCTTTTATCAGTGGAACCGCCGTTCTGCCCGGCAGGTCAGGGACCTTTATCCCTGGATGAATACAGCCGAGTATCCGGTGGAACTGACCAGGACAGGAGTTGATTCGCCCGGTCTTCTGGATACTTATGAGCAGAGGGAACTGATGGTTTACGGCAGGATTCCTCTCATGGTTTCCGTCCAGTGTCTGAAGAAGTCCAGGGGTCTTTGTGACCATCGCAGGGAGCTTCTTTACCTGGAGGACCAGAAGGGAAGAAGACTGCCGGTGACCAGCCACTGCCGGGACTGTGTCAACCAGATCTGGCAGGATAAGCCCAGGGACCTAATCGGCAGTGACCTGCCGGTCAGACAGGAGAGAATCGGCCGCCTGCGGATGGACCTGCTGGATGTCAGCAGGGATGAATTTGAAAGGGTTAAAGCCAGATATATCGGCTGGATGCGGAATGGGTTCAAATGAAGGGTTAAAGAAATATATCCGCCGGATGCGGAAGGGGTTCAGTAATACTGGCTTCAGATACAGCCCTTTGGTCTGCCGGGAGCCTGGTACGATTAACAGTAGAAAAGTGGCATTAAATTATCGGTAGATAATGATTTCAAATTACGGGCAGAAGTGTGCCTTCATGAAGAATCCATATAGATGAAACCCCTTGTAGAGGAGGATGTTGATTATGCCAAATCTTGATAATATACCGAATTTGGATTTTATGTCTAAATTGCCGGATCTGAGCTTTATCTCATCCGGTTCCAACTACATTATCGTGATCATGTGCGTGATTTATGCATTTTCCAGCTTCACGGTTTTCCTGCCTTCATCGCGAAAAAGGCAGGTGAAAAGGATGGACAGACAGGAGCTCTTTGTCTTCATTTTCCATTTTATCTGTTACGGGGTCCTGCTGCTGCAGACCAAGGAGTTCGTGGTGATACCCCTTTATCTGGCCCAGGCTCTCTTTTTCAAAATGTTGATCTTTATCTACCAGCATGTGTATCCGGAGTGCTCCAGGATCATGATGAACCATATGTGCTTTTTGCTCCTGATCAGTTTTGTCATGCTGACCAGACTATCCATGGAAAAGGCCATCAAGCAGTTCGTCATTGTGGTTGTGGCCAGTCTGGTGGCCCTGATCATACCGGTCTTTGTGGAGAAGGCCTACTGGCTGAAAAAGCTCCGATGGTTTTACGGCCTGGCCGGCCTGCTGCTTCTGTCCACGGTCTTTATCATTGGTACCACCAAGAATGGATCGACCAACTGGATCAGCCTGGGCAGCTTTGCCTTCCAGCCGTCGGAATTTGTGAAGATCTCCTATGTCTTTTTCATAGCGGCCATGCTGGAAAGGGCGGAAAGCTTTAAACAGATTCTCTACACGGCGATCTTTTGTGCTGGCCATGTTATTGTTTTAATCCTGGAGAGAGACCTGGGTGGAGCCCTTTTATATTTTGTTGTATTTGTTTTCATGTGCTATGTGTCAACGGGAAGACTTATTTACCTCTTTGGCGGTGTGGGAGCAGGGGCAGTGGCCGGCAGGCTGGCCTACCAGTTCTTTGGCCATGTCAGGACCCGCTTTACGGCCTGGATAAATCCCTGGCCTTACATCGATGAGCAGGGCTACCAGATCACCCAGTCCCTTTTTGCCATAGGCACGGGAGGCTGGTTCGGGCTGGGCCTGGCCCACGGAAGACCGGGAGATATACCGGTGGTGGAAAGTGATTTTATTTTTTCCGCCATCACTGAGGAGTTCGGCGTCTTTTTTGCCATCTGCCTGATCCTCATTTATCTGAGTTTATTTCTGCATTTTATTACCATTGCGACGGATTCGGTAGACCGCTTTTACAAGCTTCTGGCTTATGGATTTTCCATGACCTTTATCTTCCAGGTCTTCCTGTCTGTCGGAGGAGTGATCAAGTTTATCCCGTCCACAGGTGTGACCCTGCCCCTGATCAGCTACGGAGGCAGCTCAGTGGTCAGCACTTTGATTATATTTGCCATTATGCAGGGCATCTTTGTCCTGACTTACAGAATAGATGACCAGGAGGAAGGTGAGGCTTATGTCGAAAGACCAGCAGAAGCTGCAGATCCCAGATATCAACCGCAAAAACCGGCCCGGTGATTCTTCAGATGCCAGCCTGGGACCTGATCCGGAAGTCAGGCCGGCGCCGGCCACCGCAAAAAAAGAGACTCTTTTTACGCCCAAAAAGGGCCGACGGCTGCGAGTTAACCGCTATATCTTCTTTACCTGTCTGCTCACCTTTGTCTGTTTTGGATGTCTGATCGGATACCTGGTGAAGTTTACGGTGGTCGACAGCCCCGGGCTGATCGTCAATCCCTATAATAAAAGAAATTCCCAGCTGGACAGCCGGAATATTAGGGGTCAGATCAACAGTGCCGACGGCATGATCCTGGCCTATACCGATGTGGATGAGGACGGTAATGAGGACCGGGTTTATGAGAAGGGAGAGCTTTTTTCCCATGTGCTGGGCTATTGCTCCGATGAGCATGGTAAGTCCGGACTGGAGGCAGCCTGCAACTTTTCCCTGCTCACATCCCATCAAAGTATCATCAGCCAGATGAAGAATGACCTGAAGGGTAAGAAGAGTAACGGGGATTCCGTGGTAACTACCCTGGACTACAGGCTGCAGTCGGCTGCCTATAACGCTCTGGAAGAATATCTGGGTGACAGCGGCAAGGGGACGATCGTAGCCATCGAGCCCAAGACCGGCAAGGTCAGGGCCATGGTTTCCATGCCTGACTTTGACCCCAATGAGATTGATGACTACTGGGCCAGCTTCCATGAGGAAGACAGGTCAGGGGATGCGTCTCCTCTGATGAACAGAGCCCTGTCGGGACTCTATCCTCCCGGCTCCACTTATAAGCTGCTGACAGCCCTGGAATATATGAATGAGAACCCGGCAGGCTACAAGAATTTCACTTATGACTGCCAGGGAGAGACCATAGTTAACAGTGTAAAGATCCATTGCTATAAAGAAAAGGCCCACGGGGAAGAGAATCTGACAGAGGCATTTGCCAATTCCTGTAATACGGCCTTTGTGAATCTGGCCGCCAAATTTGACAAAAAGAAATTTGCGGCCCTCAACAAGCGCTTTTTATTCAACCAGCAGATTGATTTTGACCTGCTGGTTAGCAAGAGTCATTTTCATCTGAATGCCGATTCACCGGACAGCGACCTGCCCCAGACAGTAATCGGCCAGGGGGACACCTTGATGACTCCCTTCCATAATGCCCTGATCATGTGTGCCATCGCCAATGGCGGCAGCCTGATGAAGCCCCAGCTGGTGGACCATATCGTCAGCTATGGCGGCGATGAGGACCAGAGAACGGTCAGCACTACTAAGGCCAAATCCCTTGGCAGGCTGACCAGTGGCCCCAATGCAGCCACTCTGCAGAAGATGCTTCGCAAGGTAGTGACAGATGGAACAGGAACAGCCTTGGACAATGAGGATTATCAGGTAGCCGGCAAGACCGGCAGCGCCGAGAATTCCAAGGATAAGGCCCACTCCTGGTTTGTTGGCTACTCCGGCGGCGATGACCCGGACCTGGTGGTCTGCGTCCTCATAGAAAATGTGGGGACCGGCAGCGCTTATGCGGCCCCGGCGGCCAGACAGGTTTTTGACTGTTATTATGAAAATGATATGAAGGCCGTCTATAATCCTAATTAAGGGGAGAAAAACAGGTGATTCCGGCCGGCAGGACAAGGATTGCCAGAGAATAAAGGGATCGCCAGAGAATAATCATCCAAAGATAGCATGAAAAAAGCCGCAGGCCCTGCCTGCGGCTAAATTCGTTACATAAATGTCGATGCTCATTAAAGCAATGTGAAACTTTTCCCGTTCCAAAGATTGGCCCGTCTCAGTTCATGGTATTCCTGATAGGCATCCTCGAGAATCTGTTTCTCGTTGGGAAAACGTAAGAGATGGTAGGCTTCATGGAACTTATAGTATCCGGAATCTACGAAATATTCTTCCTTCTGAGGCTT
>DLBH01000047.1:23630-27210 GCA_002494165.1 Lachnospiraceae bacterium UBA7026
TTGTGAACCGTCTTGAAGCTGTACTGACTTTTCCCGACATATTTCATAATTTTCGCGCTTACTCCGGTCTCTTCTTTCACTTCCCGGAGGGCTGTCTCTTTAAAATCCTCTCCTTCCTCTACAGTTCCTTTCGGAAGAACCCAGCCGTCATATCTTTTTCTATAATTCTTATATAACAGCAGAATCTTCCCACGATAAATGACCACACCACCGCAACTTGTCGCCTTGATCATATTGTGCTCCTCTCATGCAGACAATCCTGGTGTGCTAAACTTGATAACAGTATAGCAGACATTTTCTGTCATTTCAAGAAGCCTTTCGACCTGGGAAAGGTCTAACACCCATGAGTTAATACTATAAAAGTGTTCAAACCTTTTAGAATCAGGCCTTGGTTTTGGTCGTACCGCCCAGGAAATCCGGCAGGGACTTGCCCTCCTTGCGCCACTTGTAATACTCAGCAGTGGCCGCAAACATAACATCGCCGGAGGAGTTGAGGGCTGTCTCCAGGGAATCCTGGATAACACCGATAATGAAGCCGACGCCGACCACCTGCATGGCGATGTCATTGGAGATACCGAAAAGAGAGCAGGCCATGGGGATCAGCAGCAGGGATCCGCCGGCCACACCAGAGGCGCCGCAGGCACCTAAGGTAGCGATGATACTGAGGAAAAGAGCAGTCATGATCGGGACCTGGATGCCCATGGTATTGGCAGCGGCCAGGGTCATGATGGTGATGGTGATGGCTGCCCCATCCATATTGATGGTAGCTCCCAGGGGAATCGATACGGAATACATATCCGCATCCAGTCCCAGGTCTTCACAAAGCTGCATATTTACAGGGATGTTGGCCGCGGAACTTCTGGTGAAGAAGGCGGTCAAGCCGCTTCCCTTGAGACAGCGCCATACCAGGGGGTAGGGATTGCATCTGAGGGAAACCGCGATGATCAGAGGATCGACAACCAGGGATACAAAAAGCATACAGCTGACCAGGAGCAGGACCAGCTTTCCATAACCGACAAAGATCTCAACACCATTGGAACCAACTGTATTGTAGACCAGGCCCAGGATTCCGAAAGGAGCCAGGTTAATGATCCAGCGGACTACCTGGGAAGTGCCGTCAGCCAGGTCAAGAAGCATGTTCTTGGTAGTGTCACTGGCCAGGTTCTTGAGGGCCATTCCAAAGACGACAGCCCAGAAGAGGATGCCGATATATTTACCGTCAATCAGTGATGACAGAGGGTTGGCGATCATGGTCAGAAGCAGATTGGACAGGACTTCCCCGATGCCCGTCGGAGCGGCTTCCTGAACAGCATCTGCCGTCAGAGTGATGGTCTGGGGGAACATATAGCTGAAGAAAACCGCGATGAATGCGGCCATGAAGGTGGTCAGCATATAAAAAAAGATTACCATGGCGAAACGGCTGTCCAGCTTGCTGTTGCCCTGGGCCAGGGTAGAGGTAACAAGAATAAATACCAGCAGCGGGGCGATAGCCTTCAGGGAACCGACGAAAAGTTCTCCCAAAAGAATGATAAAGCCGTTGCCGGGAACAGTAAGGGCAAGAATTACACCTATAATGATACCAGTAAGAATCCGCAGAATCAGACTGGTGTCATTATATTTTTTGACGATTGATTTCAAAGTTGCAAATTTTTCCATAATAACCTCCTGCTAAAATTTTTCAGTCGGCTACTAGAATACCATTTACATTATGTTTTTTCAATATAAAAAAGCCCGGAAAACCACTTCGTGAAGAGTAGTTTTCCGGGCTTTTCCATGCCGGCTGTGGGACTCGAACCCACACGCGGTCACCCACAACAGATTTTGAGTCTGTCTCGTCTGCCAATTCCGACAAGCCGGCGCACCGTTTTATATTACCATGAGTCGATTTTTTTGTCAATCGAAGATGAAAGGTCCACTGATTGGAAAAAGTATTAACAGGCTTTGGCTGCCGGCGCCTCCGGTATCCAGCCACCAGAACTCTTGCCGGTGTTGAAAAAACAGACGAGCTGATATACTATTAATCATGTAAATTAAGATAGCAGGAATCAAAAATAGATTCTCAGATAAATAGACCTTAAAGGAGAGACATTTATGAAATACCAGGTATCCATTGATAAAAACCTGTACCAAGTATATCCAGAGATCAGACTGGGCCTGATGCGGTTCCAGGCAGATGTCAAAGAGCCGGACCCTGCTTTCTGGGCCCATATGGACCAGGAGGTGCTTCCCCGGGTGAGGAAAGCTATAGAGGGCAAAGCCTGGGCAGAGATCCCGGGTATTAAGGGAAGCCGGGCCGCCTACAAGGCCTTTGGCCGTAAGCCGGGCAGATACCGGGTATCATCGGAGGCCCTGATTCGCCGGGTACGTCGAGGGGACGATCTTTATCATATTAATTCTGTGGTGGATGTGAATAACCTGATTTCGGTGGAAAGTGGTCTTTCCGTAGGCTCCTATGACCTGGCCAGGGTTCAGGGTCCGGTTCTTTTGCGCAAGGCCGGGGAAGGAGAAGGTTATGTGGGAATCGGCAGGGATTTTCTGGACATGGAAAATATGCTGGTCCTGGTCGATGATGAAGGCCTCTTTGGTTCCTCCCTGTCTGATTCCAGAAGAACTATGGTGACTGAGGAAGCTAAAGACATACTGGTGGTACTCCATTGTTTTGAAGAAGATCTGGATCTGGAGGCCCTGCTGGAGACCAGCCGCCAGGCCTTTGAGAGATTTGCCTCGGCCCGGGATATAGAAACCTGGATTATATGATTTGGAAAGACCCTGCCTATGGAGCTGCAAGTCTAAAGATAAGGGATAAAGGATAAAAGAGTTCAGTCATAGGGGCTGGAAGAAAGGCAAAAACAGGAGACCAGGTAATCCGGCAGAAAGACTGGAACAAAAGCAAAGACAAGGGACCAGGCAAGCTGGCAGAGAGATTGGAATAAAAACAAAGACAGAAGTACGGACAAGCTGGCAGAAAGCCTGGAATAAAAGCAAAGACAAAGGGACCAGGTAATCCGGCAGAAAGACTGGAACAAGAACAATAAGAAAGAGTATGGTAACTGCAATGGAAAAAGACAAAAATAGTAAAAAAGAGAAAAAGAGATCGCCCCTGACCACCCTTTGCTATATTGAGAAGGATGATGCCTACCTTATGCTGCACCGGGTCTCTAAGGAAAATGATATCAACAAGGATAAATGGATCGGTGTCGGCGGACATTTTGAAGAGGGGGAAAGTCCGGAGGACTGCCTGCTTCGGGAGGTTGAGGAGGAGACTGGTTACCGGCTGACTTCCTGGCGCTTTCGCGGCCTGGTCACCTTTATCTCTGACCGCTGGCCCACAGAGTATATGTGCCTGTATACAGCCGATGGCTTTGAGGGCCAGCCTGTGGCCTGCAAGGAGGGAGACCTGGTCTGGGTTGCCAAAAAGGATATCAAAGACCTGTATCTCTGGGAGGGGGACAAGATTTTCCTGGGCCTGATCCGGGACGATTATCCCTTCTTTTCTCTTAAACTTAAATATGTGGGTGATGACCTGGTCGAGGCTGTCCTGGATGGCAGGGATATTCTGGAGAGAAGAGCAGATTTCTTT
>DLBH01000047.1:27387-38060 GCA_002494165.1 Lachnospiraceae bacterium UBA7026
GAGAAGAGCAGATTTCTTTTAGGGTATGTCAGGGTATCCTGGAGAGAAGAGCAGACTTCTTTAAGGCATGTTGGAGCATCTTGGAGAAAAGAACAGACTTTTTTAGGGCATGTTGGAGCACAATGGAGAGGAGAGCAGAGTCCTTTTAAAGTAAGCTGGGCATTTGCCCTGGTATTCAATTTGGCATTTGATTGATATTCAGTTTGGCATTCACTTTGACATTTACTTTCCCATGCAGTTTGTTATTCGGCAAAAAACTACTCTTTTTAGACCTATAAAAAAGCGACAAAAGATTCTATTTCTGCTATAATTATTTTAGTAAAGTCTAATAATTATTCGCATTTTCTGATATAATTATATTAAAGTAGGATTCCTGCGTAGATTAGGGATGGGGATGACTGACGGATCTGCCTGGTCACAGGTATGATTATAATATAAAACTGGAGAAGGGGGCCGTAACATTGTCAGAGACAGAGATGAAGAAGAAATTGAGCGATAGAGAGCAATATGAGAGAGCCCATGACGGAAGGGAGACCGATGACCGGCCGGCCCAGGAGAAGATTAACCTGGACCAGCTGGGTATTGAGGTGACAGACCTGGTAGATACCAATACAGACCTGGATATGAGGCGGCTGGTTCTTGTGGGCAGAAGTGAGTGCGGCAAGACCACCTTAAAGCAGGTTCTCCGGGGGGAGAAGATCACCTACCAGAAGACCCAGTATGTCAGCCAGTATGATGTGCTGATCGATATGCCGGGAGAGTATGCGGAGAATCTGGACCTGGCCCATGCCATAGCCCTTTATACCTCCGAGTCGGATGTAGTAGGAATCTGCATCAGTGCCACTGAGCCTTATTCCCTTTATCCGCCAAATGTTACACCCTATGCCAACAGGGATATCTTTGGTATCGTGACTAAGATCGACCATTGGGCTGCCGATGTAGAGCAGGCCACCCGCTGGCTGGAGCTGACCGGCTGTAAGCTGATCTTCCCCTGCAGTTCCTACACCGGAGAGGGTGTTGACGGTATTATTGATTTCTTAAAAATCAAGCATGAGAAGAGGACTGTCACAGATGTTATGCAGAAGATTAACACGGAGCGGTTTGGCAAGCTCACAGACCTGCCTTCCTATTTCCTGGATTAGTCCTTGTCTGCTGAATCAGTATTTGCATTTCCAAATAATTGGGAATGGAGGATTGTTTGAGTTGACTAACACATTTTAATAATGTTATGCTTTAAAAATCAAATGTAATGATTCAATTCTTACATTTGATTTTTTTCATGCAAATTTTCAAAAATAATAACCTTTAGTGTTTATTATAGAAGCACAGGAGGAATTGACAGGTGGTGGAACAGCGCTTATGAATCTACTTTTTGTTTTGAACAGTGCCATGTTGGGCCTGGGACTGGCTATGGATGCCTTTTGTGTCTCCATGAGTAACGGATTGACCTGTGGCAGGCTGGGTCTGGCAGACCGTTTGAGAATCGCCGGCACCTATGCCTTTTTTCAGTTTCTGATGCCGGTGGTCGGCTGGATTTGTGTCCACACCATTGCCGAGCGTTTTGCCGTCTTCCACAAGATGGTGCCATGGATTGCCCTGCTGCTGCTTTTGTATATCGGCGGTAAGATGCTGCTGGAAGCCTGGGAGATCCATCAGGCCAGGAAGACAGAAGCCTCACCGGTCAGCGGATCTGCAGGAGACCAGGGAAAGATATCCCGGGAGGGCGGTTCCAAGCAGGACGGCTGCAGTGGCAGAATCGGCTGGAATGTCCTGTTCATGCAGGGAATTGCTACATCTATCGATGCCTTGTCTGTCGGGTTTACCATTGTTGATTATCCGGCCAGTGCGGCCCTGACCGCCAGCCTTATTATCGCTATAGTAACACTTTTGGTCTGCCTTGTCGGAATCCAGATTGGCGTCTTCCTGGGAAATGTCCTGGAAGAAAAGGCGAATATTCTTGGCGGCTGTATTCTCATTTTCATAGGCCTTGAGATCTTTGTTAAAGGAGTGATTCTCTAGGCACCGCTTCCCTTCAATCTCTTTTTACCTGGAGAGGAGGACTTTTTCCAAAATCAATCTGGTTTAAAAAGTCGTCTATCTATTCTTATCCACTACCGGTCCGGGCTATAGCTGCCTGCGCCGGTTTTTTATTTGAGTACATAGGATCTGACCGGGCCGCCAACGGAATTATAGGACAGGATCCCATCGTAGAACTCGATCAGGTCCATGAGCCTGGCCGCCACAGTTTTACGGACCAGGTCCACATCTGTGATCTTAGAGACCAGGTCCATCCGGTCAAAGACCTTCTTGTAGAGGTCATCACCGCCGGTGAAGAAATGGTCTTTGGGGCCTGCCAGCTTTTCCACGTAGTAGTTGCAGCCAATCTGATGGTGCTCTAAGGTGAAGTTGCCGTCCCAGATCTTTCTGCCCACGATAAAATGTACCGGATCCTTGTTGGCCGGGGAGGAGCTGATCTTCAAAAGCAGGGACTGGAAAAAGGCGGAATCCAGATTGTTTTTTGATGCCAGGTAGTCCCTGACCAGGTCTTCGATGTTGACCCGGTTGGAAAAGACCCTGGTCTGATTATCCAGGAAGATCTGGTTGGCCCCGTAAGTTACAGCCAGGCCATGATCAAAACAGAACATTTTTTCCGGATGGCGGTCTGGCTCTTCGACAAGACGGCCATTTTCCATGACGGAGGCCTTGGAATCCACCAGGGCCGCAAGCCCGTTCTTCGCTCTGAATATTCCTACAAATGACATATATCCTCACTGATCCTTTCTTTGAGAAGCTTGTTTCTAATATATATTTGCTGCTGACCCTGTGTTTTCAGTGAAAAGCTTGTTTTTATAATTGCTGCTGATTCTGCATATTCCAGTAAAAGTTTGATGTTTATCTATAATTAAGCAATGTTAATCTTATATTTTCCAGTGAAAGCTTCTTGCTTTCACCACAATTGATGGTTATATTATTTTTTTGATGAAAAGACCCAGGCCTTTGGCTGGCTGCTTTTGCAGTCGTTTTGCGGCAGACTGCTTTTAGAGGAAAGCCCCCTGCCATCCCACATCAGTCATTGTATCATATTATGGCGGCTGATATGGGCTAAAAAATTTGTCTGCTTCCGACCTGGGCTCAAAGACATTTATAATTTAAAATTATATCCGGTTCGAAGAATTCTGAACTTAACCTGGAGGAAAGAATAGGGTATAATATAATCACTGTCAACAAGTGCCGGACCAACTATGGCCCGGAACGGAAGCTGGACAAAATGGAAGCTGGACAAAATGGAAGCTGGACAAGATGGAAGTTGGGCAAGATGGAAGCTTAGTAAGATGGAAGCCTGGCAAAATGGAAGCCTGGTAAGATGGAAGCCTGGCAAAATGGAAGCTTAGTAAGATGAAAGTCAGGGAAAACCGAAAGGGAAGCCCTGACTTAAGGATAAGAAAGTAGGTAAAGTATATGAAGATAGCAGATATTCATAAACAGAAGAAAAGTGTCCTTTCCTTTGAGATCTTTCCTCCAAAAAAGGACGAAGAATTGAAAAATATTGATGCCACCCTGGAGATCCTCTGTGATCTCAAGCCGGATTTCATCAGTGTCACCTTTGGTGCCGGCGGCAGTTCCAACAATAATAAGACCATCGAGATCTCCAGAAAGATCAAGGAGCGCTACCATGTGGAGCCGGTGGTCCATCTGACCTGCCTGACCTATGACAAAAAAGAAATCGATGAATTCACCAAGGTTCTGGAGGCAGAGGGCATAGAAAATATCCTGGCTCTGCGGGGAGACCGTAATCCTAAGGTGCCTGAGAAGGATGAATTTGCCCATGCTTCAGACCTGATCTCCTACATCCGGAAAAATCATGATTTCTGTATCGCGGGAGCCTGCTATCCGGAGTGCCATCCGGAATCGGCCAGCCTGGTTTCTGAGATGAGGAACCTGAAGACCAAGGTGGACGCAGGAGCCGAGCTACTGCTGTCCCAGCTCTTTTTTGACAATGATATGTTTTACCGTTTTGAAGACTACTGCCGGATTGCCGGTATTGAGGTGCCTGTGACTCCCGGTATCATGCCGGTAATTAATGCTGCCCAGATTAAGAGGATGGTGACACTTTGCGGGGCCTCCCTGCCTGAGCGTTTTGAGCGGATCATCCATAAATATGAGTCTAAGAAAGAAGCCCTATTTGACGCAGGCATGTCCTATGCCCTCAGTCAGGTTATTGATCTTCTGGCCAATGATGTGGACGGTATCCATCTTTATACCATGAATAATCCTGTGGTAGCCCGCCGGATCTGTGAGGGCATCCGCAATATTATCTAAGTCCGACACCAGTTCCATTGAATCTAAGAGGAAATGGACTTGGAGAAATGAATGTGTTAAATAACGGACTTGTAAAAAATGGATGTGGAAATAAGCACAGAAATGAATAAGACTAGAAGTGAGTCAGGGAAGAAAATAGAATGGATTTGAAATATTTCACGACAGATAAAGCATTTTATCGGGATAAAGATATCCGGGACGCCTGGATTTCGGGGGAGGACAGTGACTTCCCCCTGATCCGTTTTCACAGCCTGGATGCCATGGATTGGCTGGACGGCTGGGCCACATGCCGCAGAGGCGGCGTCAGCCAGGGCTGTTTTTCCTCTCTCAACCTGGGTTTTAATACAGGGGATGACCCGGCCCTGGTCCGGGAAAATATCCGCCGCCTGGGTGAGAGGCTGGGGATTGCTGACCGGACTATGGTCAGGAGCCACCAGGTTCATGGAACCAGACTACTGAACCTGAAAGGTGGGATTTATCCAGCCTCCCGGGCAGGCCAGCCGACAGGGGAAAATGTTGATTCAGTCACCGGTCAGACCAGGGGGACAAGCAGCCCGGTCAGCCCCCGGGCAGGCCAGACCGGTGACCAGAGGGAACCAGGTCATGATCGGGCAGGCCAGACAAGTAACCATAAAGGACCAGATCCTGGCCAGGCAGGCCAGACAAGTAAGCAGAGGGAACCAAGTCATGACCAGGAAGGGCCGGACCTGACCCCTTATGAAGACTTAATACAGGTTTATTCCGGTTATGATGGCTTTTATACCGACCAGCCTGGTCTGACCCTGGCCGTATCTGTTGCCGACTGCGTTCCCATTCTTCTTGCAGACCCGGTCAGCCGTCAGGTGGCGGCAGTCCACTCTGGCTGGAAGGGAACCGTAGGGAAGATTGGCGCTAAGGCCGTCGCCGCCATAGCGGCGGGAGGAGCCAGACCCGACCAGATGACGGCGGTCATCGGACCCTCCATCAGTGGCAGCCACTATGAGGTGACGGGAGAGCTGATCCGGGAGTTTGCCCGGGTCTTTTCACCGGAGGAGATGAAGACCATCACCGTGCAGACCGATGAGATTCATTATCTTCTGGATCTCTGGGCCGCCTGCTGGTACTATCTGCGCCAGGCTGGGCTGAAGGAGGAAAATATCCATTTCAGCGGCCTTTGTACTTTCGAGAACTGGCAGGAACTTTTCTCCCACCGGAGAAGCGGGGGTAAGAGGGGCATTATGAACTGCCTCATCAGAATCCGCCAGGATTGATTTGATGGCTAAGCCTGGCATAAGGGCCGGATTTGGACCTGATGGCTAAGCCTGGCTTAAGAGCCGGACTTGAATTTGATAGTTGAGCCTGGCTTAAGAGCCGGACTTGAATTTGATAGTTGAGCCTGGCTTAAGGGCTGGACATGAATTTGATGTCTGGACCTGGTCTAAGGGCCGGATTTAATTCTGAATTACAAAAGATACAAAGAGGAGATACCGTCCTATGGAAACCAATATGACCCGGGGAAGGCCTATGGGGATCATTCTCAGATTCACCCTGCCCATCCTGCTGGGAAATGTTTTTCAAACTTTATATAATATGGTGGATACCATCATCGTCGGCCGCTTTGTGGGACAGAATGCCCTGGCGGGAGTCGGGTCTACCGGAACCATCATGTTCCTGGTCCTGGGCTTTTCCAATGGCATGACCACCGGTTTTTCCGTCCTGACCAGCCACAAATACGGGGCCGGCAATATGGAGGAGACCAAAAGGTCTGTGGCCAATGGTATCCTGCTCAGCATCATGGTTGCCCTGGTCATGACGACGGTCAGCATGTCCTTCATGGACAAGCTGCTCCATCTCATGAACACACCGGATGACATATACAGGGATGCCTACAATTACATTATCATCATCTGCGCCGGCATCACCCCCACCATATTTTATAATCTCTTTTCCTCTTTTTTAAGAGCCGTAGGAAACAGCAGAACACCCTTGTATTTTCTCATATTTTCTTCCGTCCTCAATGTATTTCTGGACCTCTTTTTCATCGTTGGACTGGGTCTGGAGACCCGGGGAGCGGCCCTGGCAACCATTCTGTCTCAGGGGATCGCAGCCCTGGGCAGTCTGACTTATATCCTCCTGCGGGTCGAGGTGCTGACCCCCCGCCGCAGTCACTGGCGGCTTAACAAAGAGGATTCCAGATTCCAGCTGCTGGTAGGCCTGCCCATGGCCCTCCAGTACGGCATCACGGCCTCCGGCACCGTCATCATGCAGAGTGCCATCAATGTCTTCGGATCGGCAGCCGTAGCTTCCTATACGGCGGCCAACAAGGTCCAGAGTATCCTCATGCAGGGTCTGCTCTCCGTGGGCCTGACCATGGCTGCCTACAGCGGCCAGAATTTTGGAGCCGGCGACATCGGCCGGATTAAGCAGGGGACCAGGGACGCCATGAAGTATGTCCTGGTCTATTCCATGCTGGCTTCGGCCTTCGCCATATTCGGCCTCCAGCATTTCCTGCCCCTCTTTTTCTCAGGAGATGTGGACATGGCCACGGTCATCGCCTATGCCAGACCCTATATCTATGAATGTGCGTCCTGCTATATCCCCCTGGGCATGATCTTCGTCTACCGCAATACCATGCAGGGCTGCGGTTACGGTTTCGAAGCCATGAGCCTGGGCTTTGTGGAGCTGGCCGCCAGGTCAGCGGTCTCTTTCCTGGCCATCCACCTTTATCTTTATCCCCTGGCCACAGGGGCCGATGCCAGCGCCTGGCTGTCCACAGGGATCTTTGCCTATATCATGTACCGTTATGTCCTGGTAAAGATTGAGAGGAAAAGGCAGGAAGAACAGGAGGAAGAGGAGGAATAAGAAGCCGGACCTCAGAGGATAAGTTTCAGGGGATATGTTTCAGAGAATAAGAATAGATAAATTTGGATATAATCTGCCGGTCTGTCCCCTTTTATGTGGGGCGGGTCGGTTTTTTCATTGATATTTTATGGGAAAAAACTGGGAAATGTATTGTGACTGGGGATATTTCGTGGTAGATTTAAAAAGGGACTGGTTGGAAGATAGAGGATACAGCTGGTTTGAAAACCAGCGGAAGACAAGTCCATAGATGGAGAAGAAGTAAAAGAATAATAAGACTGTACAGCGGGAGGTGCCCTGGATGGTTACCATCAAGGATGTAGCAAAAGAAGCGGGTCTGGCTGTAGGTACCGTTTCGAGAGTAATGAATAACAGGGGATATATCAGCGACTCGGCCAGAAAAAAAGTGGAGGAGGCCATGAGAAAGCTGAACTACCATCCCAATGAGATGGCCAGATCCCTGCAGAAGAAATATACCAACACCATCGGTGTCATTGTGCCGATTATAGACCACCCTTATTTTGCCAAGCTGGTCAGCTGCCTGGTCCAGGAAGCCTACCGCCAGGATAAGAAGATCCAGCTTTTGAGCAGCGGAGGGCTGGAGACCAAGGAGGCAGAATTCATAGAGCTTTGCCACAGGAACCTTGTTTCTGGTATCATTCTCTGTAATGGCAGTATTGATGTGGCCAGTTTTGATAACCTGCAGATACCGGTAGTGACCATAGAGAGAAAGAAGGAAGGGGACAGTCCTTCCATCGAATGTGACAACTGGCAGGGCGGGGTCCTGGCCGTGGAGCACCTGGTGGAGAGAGGCTGCAAAAACCTGCTCCATGTCAGCGGCCATACGGAAAAGAATATGCCGGCGGACGTGAGAGGGAATGCCTTCCTGGAGACCTGTGCCAGAAAGAAGGTCCAGGGCAAGGTGGTCAGCAAACAGCTTAAGCGCTATGAGCTGCCGGATTCCGACCAGTTTATCAGCAGTATGCTGGACCAGTTCCCGGACACGGACGGAATCTTCGTCAGCAATGATATCATCGCTGTCATGGTTCTGGAGATCTGTAAGAGAAGAGGTCTCCGGGTCCCGGAAGATATCAAGATTGTGGGTTTTGACGATCTCAATATCACCCGCTGGACCTATCCCCAGATTACAACCATCCGCCAGCCCATGGAAGAGATGGCCAGGGCGGCTTTGGACCTGCTGGAGAAAAGCCAGAAAAAGAAGCCGGTAGCCAGCCGGACAGTCCTGCCGGTCAGCCTGGTGGTAAGGGGTACAAGCTGATTATAAATGATGAATATAGTATAAACATGTAAGACGACAGTCAGGCCCAGGCCGGATAGATTCCAAATCTGTGACTGTTGTCTTTTTTTGTTGTGTACAGGGATTGGTCAGGTGGATAATATTATGATGCTTTTGTTAGCATTTTGTAAACAAGTCATCTGTTGAATAATAACATTAATTTTGTAGCTGAACCAAAAATATAGACAAAATGCTGGCAAAAATAAACAGGAATATCAGTTATTTTTTGCAAAATATGTCTTGTTTATGTTTCGTAAAATCTATTTTTTGACAAAAATGATAAAAAATGAACTGAATTTTTGCATGTTCATCGATTGACACAAAAAATGGAACATGCTAATCTTTAAATCGAGGATGACTGTTTATTTTAAGAAGATTGTAAGATAGATTTTACCAAAATTTTGCCGGACTTTTACAGACGGAAACAATTGGTTACATATTTTTTATAAAATATAGTCATTTTCATCTATAATAAAACTATTATTATAAAAAATATTTATGAAGGGAGATGAAAGTTATGAAAGAGTACGATGTTACCGCCCTGGGTGAGCTGCTGATCGACTTTACAGAAGACGGAATCAGCGACAAGGGTAATCCTACCTTTGAGGCCAATCCGGGCGGTGCCCCCTGTAATCTTCTTGCCATGCTGCAGAAGCTGGGTGACAAGACTGCATTTATCGGCAAGGTTGGCGATGACATGTTCGGCAACATGCTGGAGACCCGCGCAGGCAGTACAGGAATTGACCTGAGAGCTCTGGTTAAGGATCCGGTAGTCCACACTACCCTGGCCTTTGTTCACACTCTTGAAGGTGGGGACAGGGAGTTTTCTTTCTACCGTAATCCGGGAGCAGATATGATGCTTACCGCGGAGGAAGTGGAGGCCAACAGGGACCTGATTGAGAAGGCAACGATCTTCCACTACGGCACCCTGTCCATGACCGATGACGTGGTTGAAGCAGCAAGTATCCGCGCTCTTGAGATCGCCAAAGAAGCAGGCTGTATCCTCTCCTTTGACCCCAATCTCCGCCCGCCTCTGTGGTCGAGCGAAGAGAAAGCCAAGGAAAAGATCTCCTATGGTCTCGGTCTTTGTGATGTGCTCAAGATCTCTGATAATGAGATTGAGTTCATGACCGGAAAGTCAGACCTGGAGGAAGGAATCTATGATCTGATCCGCCTTTACCACACACCGCTGATTCTCGCCACCTACGGCAAGGACGGAAGCAAGGCTTACTACCTGCCTAAGGATAAGAGGGGAGAAGATGCCAGACCGGAAGACTACATCCAGGTATTTGTTCCCGGCTTCATCAACCCTGATACCATCGAGACCACAGGAGCAGGAGATACCTTCGGCGGATGTTCTCTCCACTATGTATTGAAGTACGGTCTTGATAACTTTGACGAGGATAAGCTGAAAGAGCTCCTCACCTTCGCCAACGGAGCAGCCTCCATCGTAACCACGAGAAAGGGTGCCCTCTGCGTGATGCCGGAGGAGAAAGAAGTACTTGATTTTATCGGTTAGGAGATAATCTATGTTCAAAGACAAAAAGTGGGATGCGGAATTTAAAAAGAGACTGGCCGTCCACTATGATGAGATGAAATGGCTCTACGGCGAGCTTTATCATGACGATGAACAGGCCTTCGATTACTTCTGCACCATGCTTTATGATTATTATTCCCAGAGGAGTCCTGCCCTGAAAAAGTGGGACCAGGGAAGGCAGGATAATCCAGACTGGTACCGGGACAAAGAGCTCCTTGGCATGCTTATGTATACCAATGCCTTTGCCGGCAACCTGGAAGGGGTCCGCAGCCATATCGACTATCTCAAAGAATGCGGAGTGAATTACCTTCATCTTATGCCTCTTTTGGAGAGCCCTGAAGGCCGCAATGACGGTGGTTATGCCGTCGCCGATTTCCGCAAGGTCCAGCCGGAGCTGGGCACCATGGAAGACCTGGCCGACCTGGCCGGGGAATGTCACAAACAGGGGATGAGCGTCTGCCTTGACTTTGTCATGAACCATACCAGTGAGGATCATGAATGGGCAAAACGGGCCAGGGCAGGAGAGAAGGAATACCAGGACCGGTTTTTCTTCTACGACGACTGGGAGATTCCCAACAAGTTTGAGGAGACAGTACCCCAGGTCTTTCCACAGACAGCGCCGGGTAATTTTACCTGGTGTGAGGAGGCAGGCAAGGTAGTCATGACCACCTTCTATCCCTA
>DLBH01000035.1:0-3163 GCA_002494165.1 Lachnospiraceae bacterium UBA7026
CCGGGAGCTGCCTGCCAGGATGTTGCCATCTGAACACCATCCACGGAAACAATGTCCTTGGTATACTGATACTGGTCAGCCAGGTCTGCATCTGTGATACCAATATCAGCCAGCGGCATAGCGGCACCGGCTTCGGGATCCGCATATTTCAAAGCGTAATCTGCCTCAATCAGGAACATATCTATCTTCTCATTGTCGTCCTTGCTTTCCTGGGCAAGAAGTGCTTCATCCAGCTTGTTCTGATAATTATTATTTTCGTTGGGGTTAATGGTCCACTTTACAACAGTGCCGTCATTGAGGGTTGTAGTGGACTTGTCTGCAGCGACTTCTTTTACTTCCGGGTAATAGTCATTGAATCTGCTCTGGAACTCATCATTCCAGCACCAGATATTCAATACGTGGTCAGCGGATACTGCAGCTTCTGTTGATCCTGTCTCTTCCTCCGGTGCCGGGCCTGAGCTGCCGCAGCCGGCTGCCGAAAATACCATTGCTCCTGCTAATGCAAGACTTAATAATGTTTTTGCGTACTTCCTCATAATCCTTACCTCCTCATTTAATTTACGAGTTTACGTACACTACATCCGGAATATAAACTGCCGGATACCATGATCTGCTCTGGTTCACAGGTTCTGGGATTCTCAATGGTTTCAATCAGCTTTCTCACTGACTCTCTGCCGATCCGCTCCGCATCCTGGTGCCAGGTGGTAAGAGCCGGGGTGAGCACCTGGGATAATCTGATACCATCGTACCCGGTAACACTGATATCCTCCGGTATCGATAACCCCCTCCTCCTCAGTTCAGCCATACCGCCCAGGTAAGTGAAATCATCAGGATACATGATGGCTGTCGGAGGATCCGGAAGATCCAGAAGAAGATCTGTCGCCTCCGTCCCGCTGGAAGGATCATTAAAGTGTCCCTGGATGATATAATCATCCCTGGCCTCTATACCATAATCCTCCAGAGCCTTGAAGAAGCCCCGCATCCGCTTATTGGTCACGGAGGTGAGCTCCCCATGTATAAAGCCAATCTTTTCATGCCCGAGAGAAATAAGATGTCTGGTCAGCTCATAGGAACCTTCCACATTATCAGACATCACTGAACTGACATTATCAAAGGAATAATCGATAGTAACCACAGGAACTTCACTGTGAACCAGTTCATGAACCGGCTCCGAATCAAAATTGACACTGGCGATCAATACGCCATCACACTTCCGGTAAAGACAGTGCTCCAGAAAGGACACCGTCCTCCCTCCCAGGTTCTGACAGATAAAGGTGATATCATAGCCGTGGGCTTCCGCCTCCTCTTTGGCACTGTTGAGAATCAGGGAAAAATACTGATGGGTCAGACCACTGGAGGTTTCATCGACAAAAAGAACTCCAATATTATGGGTAGTGTTGGTCTTCAGGGATCTGGCTGCCGAGTTGGGAAGATAATGCATCTCCTTAGCCACCTTCTTGACCATCCTTACTGTCTCCTCGCTGATATCACCATAACCATTCAGGGCCTTACTGACTGTCGCCGGGGAAACACCGCATGCTCGGGAAATGTCTTTAATGGTAACCATATCCTCGTCTCCTTTCCCATGAACCTGCCCTGCCGGGTCCGCATTACAGCATTCCTAATTACTTTCTTGCGCATCACGAAACTTGTTTCGAATACGTTTTCGTAATTCCATTGTAATTACTTTTCCCTTTTCCGTCAACAATTGAAATTAACAAGATTTGTCATATATTTTTATGCAATATCCATAAAATTATACGGTAGTCCCATCTTTATATTTACAATTTACTGGTCTTCATCATATAATAAAAACATCATTACGAAAACGTATTAGTTCGGATAATTATTTAAATTTACTTTTAAGTGTCCGGTATTTAGAGTTATTTTCAGTTTCTTTTTCCGCTTAATTTACAGAAGTTTCCTTTTTTGGTTCTGGACCAGGCCTTAGGATGGATAATTTTTCTATAAGTTTCCTGTATTTGGAAAAAAGGGGGCAGACCAGCTGATGCCGGCAATTATTTTGCCGGCTGCAACCCTTTTCCAACTTGGAATACAGCCAGGAAAGAAGCAGAAAATCTGTACTCAGCTGCCGGACAGACTACCGCAAGATGGATCAAGCCTGCGGATCAGTTTAAGAAAGGATGGCAGATATCATGCAATATGGACATTTTGACGATAAGAAAAGAGAGTATGTTATTACTACTCCTAAAACTCCCCTCCCCTGGATTAACTACCTGGGATCCCAGGACTTTTTCAGACTGATTTCCAACACGGCCGGTGGCTACTGTTTCTATAAAGATGCCAAGCTTCTCCGCCTGACCAGATACCGCTATAACAACAGCCCCATGGACTGCGGGGGCCACTACTATTATATCAAGGACGGCGACAGCATCTGGAACCCGGGCTGGCAGCCGGTCCAGACTGATCTGGACTCCTACAGCTGCCGCCACGGTCTCGGCTACACAATCATCACCGGGGAAAAGGATGGCCTTGAGGCCATCCAGGAAGTTTTTGTTCCCATAGACGAAACCTGTGAGGTAAGCAGGATTACCCTGACCAACAGAAGTGACCGGGCCAGACAAGTCAAGCTCTTCAGTTATGTAGAGTTCTGTCTTTGGAACGCCGAGGACGACTCCACCAATTTCCAGCGTAATTTCTCTACCGGGGAGGTGGAAATCTCAGGCAGCAGCATCTACCACAAAACTGAGTACAGGGAGCGCCGCCGCCATTATGCCGTCTTTTCCGTCAATAAAGATATAGACGGTTTTGACACCAGCAGGGATGAGTTTGTGGGTCTTTATAACGGACCCCACAAGCCCCAGGCTGTCCTGGAGGGTTCCTGCCGCAACAGCGTGGCCCACGGCTGGGCCCCGGTAGGCAGCCACCAGATCAATTGTAATCTGGACCCCGGCGCCTCCGAGTCCTTCATCTTTGTCCTGGGCTACTGTGAGAATCCGGCCGATGACAAATTCGAAGCTCCCGGTATCATCAACAAGAAACCTGCCCGGCGTCTGCTGGCTAAATTCCAGACCGACGACCAGGTTGACGCGGCTCTGGCTGCCTTAAAAGACTACTGGGACAAGCTCCTGTCTATCTACCAGATCAAAACCGATGATGACAAGCTGAACCGGATCGTCAATATCTGGAACCAGTATCAGTG
>DLBH01000035.1:3215-3681 GCA_002494165.1 Lachnospiraceae bacterium UBA7026
CCAGTATCAGTGCATGGTTACTTTTAATATGAGCCGGTCCGCCAGCTATTTTGAGAGCGGCATGGGACGGGGTATGGGCTTCCGTGACTCCTGTCAGGATCTTCTGGGCTTTGTACACCTGATTCCGGAAAGAGCCAGGGAGAGAATTCTGGACATTGCCAACACCCAGTTTGAAGACGGCAGTGCCTACCACCAGTACCAGCCTTTGACCAAGAGAGGCAATATGGGCGTTGGCAGTGGCTTCAATGACGATCCTCTCTGGCTGATTGCCGGAACGGCCGCCTATATCCGGGAAACCGGAGACTTCTCCATCCTGGATGAAATGTGTGATTTTGATAACGACAGCAGCAAGGCCGCTCCCCTCATGGAGCACCTGCGCCGTAGTTTTAACTATACCGTAACCCACAAGGGTCCCCACCAGCTGCCCCTCATTGGCCGCGCGGACTGGAATGACTGCCTCAACCTC
>DLBH01000035.1:3732-21268 GCA_002494165.1 Lachnospiraceae bacterium UBA7026
CTCAACCTCAACTGCTTCTCAGAGGAGCCTGGTGAGAGTTTCCAGACCACAGGCCCCAGTGAAGGTCCTGTGGCTGAAAGTGTTTTTATCGCCGGAATGTTTGTCAAATACGGGAAAGAATATGCCGAACTTTGCCGGCACAGGGGCCTTGATGAGGAGGCTGTCCAGGCGGAAAAAGAGATCTGCCTCATGGAAGAAGCTGTTCTTGATGCCGGCTGGGATGGAGACTGGTTTGTCAGAGCCTATGACGCCTACTCCAATCCTGTGGGCAGCAAGGTATGTGAAGAAGGCCAGATCTTCATCGAACCCCAGGGCATGTGTGTCATGGCCGGCATAGGAGTAGAGACCGGACAGGCGGCCAGGGCCCTGCAAAGCGTGGAGGAACGTCTGGAAACCGAGTTCGGCATCGTACTCAACCAGCCTGCTTACACCCGTTATCATGTGGAGCTGGGCGAAATCAGCTCCTATCCCCCGGGCTACAAAGAGAATGCCGGCATTTTCTGCCACAATAACCCCTGGATCGCCGTAGCTGAAACAGTTCTGGGCCATGGCAACCGGGCCTTCTCCGTATTCAGGAAAACCTGCCCTGTCTACCTGGAGGAGATCAGTGACATCCACCGGACCGAGCCCTATGCCTACTGTCAGATGGTAGCCGGAAGAGATGCCATCAACCACGGGGAAGGCAAGAACAGCTGGCTGACCGGCACCGCAGCCTGGACCTTTACCTGCATGAGCCAGGATATTCTGGGCATCAAGCCTACCTTAGAGGGGCTGAAAGTAGACCCCTGCATCCCTGATACCATGAAGGGCTTCTCCTGTAGCAGAAAATACCGTGGCTCCACCTACCATATCCATGTAGATAATTCCGCCGGCGTCCAGAAGGGCATCGCTGCCATGACTGTGGACGGCCAGCCGGTGGACGGCAATGTCATTCCCCTGCCCCAGGCAGGCAAAACCCTTGAAGTCAAAGTTATTCTCGGAGGAGTAAAATGAGTTTTCCCAAAACATTTTCCTGGGGTGCGGCCAGCGCATCCTACCAGATTGAAGGAGGGGCTTTCGAAGATGGCAAGGGTCTGTCCATATGGGACAGCTACAGCCATCGGCCGGGCAAAACCTTCAACGGTCATAACGGAGACATATCCTGCGATGCCTACCATCGTTTTGAAGAAGACCTGGACCTGATGCAGGAACTGGGCATCCGGAATTACCGGTTCAGTCTCAGCTGGGCCCGGATCATTCCCGACGGAAGCGGCCAGGTCAACCAGGCCGGCCTGGACTATTATGATAAGCTGGTAAATGGGTGTCTTATGCGGAATATTACCCCCTGGATCACCCTCTATCACTGGGACCTGCCCAGGGCCCTCTACCTGAAGGGCGGCTGGCTGAACAGGGATACGTCCCATGCCTTCGCCCGCTATGCCTCCATCGTGGCCAAGCATTTTTCAGTACGGGTAAAACATTTCATGACCATCAATGAGCCCCAGTGTGTGATCGGTCTGGGTCACCTGGACGCTGTCCACGCTCCAGGCACCCGGCTGGGAGACGAGGATATGTTTCTGTCCTGGCACCACCTGCTGCTGGCCCACGGTCTGGCTGTCAAGGCGATTCGGGCTGCCATCCCTAAGGCCAGTATAGGTCTTGCTTCCACAGGCAAACTAGGTTATACTTCCAGAAAGGATATCCCTAGCCCTGAGGACCTCAGCAGGGCCAGCTTCTACACCTCCAGAGAGGAGGCTAGCGGCAACTATTATTTTAACCACCAGTGGCTCCTGGATCCGGTATGCCTGGGTCATTACCCAAAGGACCCGGTCTCACCCTGCTACCCTTACGCCCGCAAGGTGAAGGCAGAGGACCTCAGGACCATTTCTGCCCCCATCGACTTTATCGGCCTCAACATCTATAACGGCTTTGAGATGGAGGCGGCAGCACCCGATCCCGGTACAGACGACCGGGAAGACAGGAAGCAGGCAGAGGCTGAACCAGAACATCAGCCGAAGACTAAAAGAAAGCAGGAAGAAGCCCTGGCCTATGTCCCTGTGGACAAGTATCCGGGTTATCCCCGGACAGCCCTCAAGTGGCCGGTGACACCGGAGGTCCTCTACTGGGGTCCCCGTCTGATTTACGAGCGCTATGGCCTTCCCATGGTCATTGCCGAGAACGGCCAGAGTTGTAATGACCGGATCTTTCTGGACGAGGAGGTCCATGATCCGGACCGGATTGATTTTCTTCACCGCTATCTCCTGGAACTGAAAGCCGCCGTGGAAGAAGGAATTCCTGTCACAGGTTATTTCCACTGGTCCTTTACCGATAATCTGGAATGGCACAGTGGCTATGACGACCGTTTTGGTCTCATCTATATAGACTACAGAAATCTCCAGCGGATTCCCAAGGATAGTGCCCAGTGGTACAGTCGGATCATCCGCGGGAACGGCTCAGATTTATAGGAGGATACCAGTATGACTTCTGCCAGAACCGGACATTGTAATGGCTGCGCCAACCATTGCCCCCTCACTGCAATGCAGTGTGCCAAGGGTATGGCCATGGCCGGCCAGGAAATCCCTGACGATCTGCCCTTACTTCTGCACAAAAGCAGCAACAGGCTCTATCGCTTTGGCAGAAGCCAGGCCTATTTCGATGTGTTGGACGACAAGGAGAAGGCCCTCTTAAAAGACTTTTTAAAAAGGCTCCTCAGCCAGTGAGTCCTGTTTTAGTCAGTTTTTTAAAGATTCTTTTCCCTGTGATCCTTGTTTAAAGCCACTTTTAAAAGACTTTTTAAAACAATGATAAAAGGTGATAAAAGGTCCCCGGGCCGGCTGCTTCCAAGCCGGCCCGGGGACCTTTCGTCCTCTCTCCTTATTTCGAATCTAAATGATTTTCAATTTTGAGGATTTTCTCCTGATCCCGGTATCAACACTAAATTCTTCTCTCCTAATCCCAATGTCAATTCTAAATTCTAAAGGATTCTCTCCTGATCCCGGTGTCAACACTAAATTCTTCTCTCCCAATCCCAGCATCGATTCTAAATTCTGAATAGTCTTCTGCCGATTCCAGTATCAATTCCTGGCCGGCTCCCCGTCATGCCTTTTTCCGGCCCTCTGCCAGGACTTTCTTTATCTCCCTCAAGGCGTCCTCCATGCCATCCATGCTGAGGCCGGAATAATTGAGGACGAACTGATGCCGGTCCCTGGGCAGTTCATCCATATAGAAATCCGTGATACTGACCATTCGGATCTTCTTCCTGGCCAGCCTTTTCTTCAGTTCCTCATCCCCTATGTCCGTATTGAATTCCAGAACAAAATGAAGGCCTGACTCATTCTCTATGATACGGCAGTCTTCACTGCCCAGAACTTTCTTAATCAGGTCCAGAATCTGCGTCCGTTTCCTTCCGTAGCGCAGTCTCATACGGTTGATGTGCTTCTCAAAATAACCCCGCTTCATAAAGGCAGCCAGAGTATACTGTTCAAAGGTTGAAACCGTATTGGCATAGAAGGACAGTTTCTCAAAAAACCTGTTGGCCAGATGTTCTGGCAGCACCATATAACTGATACGAATCGTAGAAGTGAGGGACTTGGAAAAGGTGTTCATATAGATAACCTTCTCACAGGCATCGATGCTCTGGATGGGTGGGATGGGATTACCCTTCAGCCGGAATTCACTGTCATAGTCATCCTCGATGATATACCTTCCCTTATCCTCATTGGCCCAGGCCAGCAGCTCATACCTTCTGCTGACCGGCATGGTAATCCCTGTGGGGAAATGATGGTTGGGACAAATATGGATAATCTGGGCACCACAGCTTCTCAGCATATCCACCCTCATGCCATGGTCATCCAGGTCTACATAACGGCATTCCACCCCATTGCTCCTGTAGATGGACAAGAGTTTTTTATATCCAGGGTTTTCCACGCAGTAGACCTTGTCTTCCCCCAGCAGTTTAATCAGCAGGCCATAAAGGTATTCGGTTCCTGCCCCGACAATAATCTGGTCCGGGTCAATAGTCATTCCTCTAAAAGACCTGAGATGGTCAGCTATTGCTTCCCGAAGTTCGGCAATCCCTTCGCAGGGAGAGACGGTGAGCAATTCCTTTTCCTTGAGAGAAATGTTTTCCCGCATAAGCCTGGCCCAGATGGAAAAGGGAAAGTCTGACCTCTCTGTCCTGTTGGAAGAAAAATCATAGCTATACTCTTCATCCACTCTCCTCTTATCGATATCCAGTTTTTTGGCCGCCGGCTGGCTGCTTAACTGCTGGCGGCTGATCCTGGAAACATAGTATCCTTTTTTGGGAACAGTATACATATAGCCTTCGGAAATCAGCAGGCCGTAGGCATTCTCCACTGTGATGGTGCTGATGCCAAGATTTTCGGCAAGAGTCCTTTTAGAAGGCATTTTTTCATCCGTTTTCAATTCCCCCTCCAGGATATCCTTCCTGATACACTCATATAAGTAAAGATAGAGGGCTTTATCGGCATGACTCATATCATATGTCAGCATGGTGGTCTTCCTCTCTTTAGCGGGCCTGGCCCGCTCGGCTTAATCTCTTTCTTCAAGCCTGGTCTGCTTGCCTGGTCTCTTTTTCTATCATGGTCCGCTTGCCTGGTTTATTTTTCTATCCTGGCCCGCTTGCCTGGTTTCTTTTTCTATCCTGGTCCGCTTGCCTGGTTTCTTTCTTTGGGCCTGGGTCCCGCCCGCTCGGCTTAATCTCTTTCTTCAAGCCTGGTCCCGACCCATTTTAAAAAGCCCTCTCTTCTTTGGAACCCGTCTTTCCGGATTTTTCAAAGGCCAGTCTGGGATAATCATCCTCTTCCACATAAATAGTTCCGCAGTGGATGAAGCCCAGTTTTTTTAACATGGCCTGCATGACAGTATTATCCCCGTGAGTATCGATACGGAGATGGCCGCACTGCCTGTAGGCCCAGTCCAGGCAGAAAGACCCGGTTCCCTTCTCAGAACCGTCTGAGGCAACCCGGTGGACCACCCCATAGGGACTGTCATCCAGCCAGGCTCCCTCTGTAATCTTCTTATAGGTCGGCTCTATATCCTTGCCAAAAATATAGAAAAAGGTCCCGGTCACTCTCCCCTGGTCATTGACGCAGACATAGCTGGCTCCGTCCCTGATATCCTGATGAATCAGGTCCTGGGGAGGCCAATGGGTGGGACCCCACT
This sequence comes from Lachnospiraceae bacterium UBA7026, assembly GCA_002494165.1. Lineage (GTDB taxonomy): Bacteria > Bacillota > Clostridia > Lachnospirales > Lachnospiraceae > Anaerobutyricum. The sequence continues at coordinate 8,896 of DLBH01000035.1, forward strand.
GGAGTGGGTTCCCATGCTCTGCCATAAAATCCCTGGCATATGCATAGATTTCCATAATTCTGTCAAAATCCTGCTCTGTCGATTTTCTGATATACACGAATACAGTCTCCCTTCTCCCGGAAAGATTCTTTTTTCATCCTATTTCTCATGAACCCTTTTCCCGGAAATGTGTTCGATATCAATGGCCACCATCTGGACGGCCATGAAGCTTCTGTCGATCTCCTGGTCAACCTCCTCAGCCGTCGGATAATACTTAAGGGCAAAGCGCCTGATCTTGTCTTTAGCCAGATCCAGGTCAGTCACAAGCCAGGCCCGGCCAAAAACGACACAGCTGGAGACATGATAAGCCCAGTCACCTTCCTCCCGGTAGCCATCATCCCAGCTGGTAAAAGACACCTTATCATTGGCCTTGATGGAATCAATCTTATGTCCCTTTTTGGCACTGTGGAAATAGATTCTGTTATCAGCCTCATCGTAATAAAAATTGATGGGGATACAGTAGGGATAGCCCTGGTCACCCTGAACGGCCAATGCTCCTCTCTTATTGTTGCGGAGCAAATCCTTAGCCTCCTCCAGGGGAATTTCATTTTTTACTCTTCTTATTTTACGGAACATATATTAATCCTCTCTATTTTCAATATTTCAATAGACCAGCAAGCCCGGCAGGAATGGCCGGCCACCCTTGTCAGCTGCCTTTTTGCCAGCCTGCCTGTATTTGGAATCCACTGGAAATATTTTATTATTATACTATATTTCCGGGGATTTATCAGCAGATAAAAAAGAGACCCCTGCTTCACCCGCCCGAGACTTTGGTGAAACAAGGGAATAGAGGAACCCTTACTTCATATGGTCAATATATGCAGATGCCCTTAAGGTCCTGTCATCATTTATCATACTGCCCCCTTCCTTCCCTTCTCCTCTCCATGGGCGTGCAGCCGAACTCTCTCAAAAAAAGCCGGTTAAAATAACTCTGCTCACCAATCCCGCAGGCCTGGGCTATATAGGAAATCGGTTCATCGGTGGAGACCAACAGCATGCTGGCCATCTCCAGCCGGTAACTGTTGAGGAAGCTGATAGGGGTCTTCTGGGTGTATTTACGAAAGAGGCTGGCGCACTTAGACCGGCTCACTCCCGCGGCACCTGCTATATCGTCAAGACTGATCTTCTCCTGATAATGCTCGTAAATATATGTGGACATCCGTCTTTGCAGGGATGTGTCGCTGGTGTAGGAGACAGGCAGCTCCTCCTGGGCCATGTAAACCAGATACAGTCTTCGGAACAGCATATAAATATAGGCGATGGTATCGAGCTCATAGCCAAGGGGCTTGTCTGAAATCAATTCATAGATGGAGTCAATAATATCAGAAATCAACTTGGCATAACTATTCCTTCCATCCATCTGGATATGGGAAAAATCCTGATTATGGATAACCGGAATAATATATTTCTCATAGATCTCTTTACTATCTGCCAGCATATCCGGTTTCACCTTCAGGACCTGCATAACCCCATCCGAATCACCGGTATTATAAATACGGTGAAGAACATTAAAGTTGACAAAACATAGTTCTCCGGGATTGAGAACAAAGTCAGTGCCATTGATATGGCAGTGGACAGTTCCCTCCTGGACCAGGATAATCTCCACATTATCCTGCCAGTGCAAAAGCTCTTCATGGTGGGACCTGCAGCTCACCGTCTTCTGCTCCAGGACCACCGGAAGCTCTTCCAGGCCAAGGACCTCTTCTCTCCCCTTCGGACTCATACTTTCTTCCATCGCTGCCTCTCTAAATAATAATTCCCAATAGATAATTCTACTAATATAATATATAATCTACATTTACATATATCATATATCATAATATTATTTATTTGTAAATAAAGAAATAATTAAAAAATTTAGTGATATTATTCTATATTTTATTCTATATAAATAATATTATACTAATATTAAATAAGACGTACCTGAGACCAATGGAACCATGAAAAACAATTATTTCAAGAAAGGGCATTTTTTATGGATAAGTATATTTGTGATATGTGTGGATATATCTACGATCCGGCAAAGGGAGATCCCGACAACGGTATCAATCCTGGAACATCTTTCGCTGACCTTCCAGATGACTGGGTATGTCCCCTTTGCTGTGTAGATAAGAGCAAGTTCTCCAAAAAGGACGATTGATTTACAAAAATCCCCTGAAGACCGAACCTCTATTAAGAAGATACTCCTCCTTTGACATTCATAGAAAGATCTCTCTTTGTACCCATGAAATTACCCACCCCTAATCATTTAAAACCTAAGGCAAAGAAGCCATCGGACACCCATCCGATGGCTTCTTTGTCTTATCTTAAGTTATATTTTCAATTCAAATTCTCTGTCTTTTCTTTTATCTCCTGTTTTAGCTTTCCTCTCTTTCAGGAGACCGGGCCTCTTCTCATTTCCCTTCAAAAACTCCAGGGCAGATAGGCGGCCGCGATGGCCAGCAGAACTGCCGGCAGCATATTGGCTACCCTGATCATCTTACCCCAGACCAGATTGAGACCCACACAGAATATAATCACTGAACCGATAAGGGACAGGTAGGCGACAGCCAAGGGGGTCATCACTGGAGAGATCAGCCTGGCCAGCAGGGTGACAGATCCCTCAAAAAGAAACACGGGAATGGCGGAAAAAACACTGCCCTTGCCCAGAGAGGAGGTCATCACCGCAATGATGATAAAGTCCAGGACCGATTTGACGGCCAGCGTGGAATAATCCCCCATGACCCCATCCTGGATAGCACCCACTATGGCCATGGCACCGATACAGACCGTCAGGGAGGAGGTGACAAAAGCATTGACAAATTCCTTGTCCCCACTGTTGCCCGACTTCACCTTGAGCCACTGGCCGAATCTCTCAAAACCATTTTCAATATGCAACATCTCCCCGATCATGGTGCCCAGGGCCAGACAGAGGACGACCAGCATGGCCTTGCCGCTTACCAGGGCCTCCCCCTGAATCTTCAGCATGCCCTCCATGGCTCCGGCCACAGCGATAAATATAACGCTGACCCCGCAAGCCTTATTGAGCGCTTCCTGCTGGTCCTGGTCAAAGAGTCTGCCCGCAAGATGCCCTGTCAGGCCCCCTGCCAGGATGGCCCCACTGTTAATTAAAGTTCCCGTCCCTATCATATCTTTTTACCCGCCACTTCTTACTTCTTCACTATCCTGCAAATTATCCTGTTTCTTAGATAATCATTCTGTTTCAGACTATGATCCCACTTTTAAGGACTCCCTGCCATAGGGCAGGGCCCTCCCTTTCTGCCATGTCCGGATTATCATTTCGTTATACCAGTATAGGACAAAAGCGGCTCTTTATCAAAGGGTAAATTAAATAATTCTCCTCCTCCATAATTTCTTGCCAAAATGACCATAATTCTATAATATTAACATTGTCAACCTATCCAGTAATTAGCTATTAGAGGAGGCCCCCTATGAATATACGAAGTCTTTTCCTCCTGGCAGGCATCATTCTTGCCCAGGCTGCTCCCGGGTCATCTAAGGCCATCCCCCTCATCAATCACCGTGGTCAGTGGCGGACCTTCCAGGAAAACACCCTGGAAGCCTTTCAAGCTTCGACCGGAAACCTTGTTGACGGCTTTGAATGCGATGTCAGGTACACCAAAAGCGGAGACCTGCTGGTACACCACAATGAAAGCCTCTTAAAAACATGCGGGCAGGATATGAGTATAACCGATCTAAGCGCTGAGGACCGGACCAGTTTCCCCATCATCAGAGGAGACAGGACTTATATCATTCCCACTCTGGAGGAAGTCCTGCAGCTGGCAAAAAAGAACGATTCCATCATCTATATCCATTTAAAAAGTAAAGGCACTTTCAGTCCGGAAGGGATTGCGAAGATTGTGGATCTGGTTCGGAAATATGAGCTGCAGGAAAAGGCGGTTATCTTTTCCAGCAACCGCCCTTCCATCAGCGAAGTAAATAAATATGAGGACATCCGGGCCGGTATCATGTATTCCGGCGGCACAGACAAGGCTGTGAAAGCCATCGACTGGGCCAGAGAGAATACATTATACGCAGTTTACTGTCTCTACTCAGAGGACCTGACCGAAGAGGCTGTCAGCTATGCCCACGACCAGAATCTGAAAATCGGGCCCTACTTCCTGAAAACCAGGGCAGAGCTAATCCGTCTGTGGCTTCTCCATGTTGATTTTATCATGAAAGACCTGGACTTATAGCCTAATTAAACAAGTCGGCCAGCACATCCTGGTTGGCTTCAAAAACATCCAGAACATACCTGCTCCAATGACGTGCATCTGCAGTTGAACTTCCAAATACATAATCCTCCTGGCCGTAATCCATCACGTCAAAGCCCGGTATGGATTTGCTGGCACCGGCCGTCCGGTAGGCAGCCCCATCGGCCAGGCTGAAGGAGGCTCCCTTGTCAGCATCATAGCTTACCCAGCCGGAGAGATCCGTACCGTCAGTTTCCGTGGCCGTACCGTTGGCGGTCTGTCCTTTTGCGGCCGCCTTGGTCACTTCCACGGCACCATCCACGTACTTGCCATACATCATATCCACATAGAGGGGAAGGGAATCTCCCAGAATCTCAGAGGGTACATGACCTCCATCCCACTGCCACTCTATCTCTGCGTCCGTACCTGCCGCAAGCCAGCCGATCTGCATATTGAGGGAATTCATCATGGAAATGTCCCCCTCAGAAGCTCCCATAAGAATCCGCACCCAGGTGGGGCCTTCCGTCCCTTCGGCACCGATATAATTGATAGGATTATAGAGGTCAACAATATTGTTTCCGTAAGCATCTCCCGCTTCCAGCTCAGCGATATCCGTCTGGTAGGCGGCCAGCATTTCTTCAAAGGAAGTATAGTTGGCAGAATCCACACTGCTGCCGGCGGACTGGGTCGTGCCGGCGTCAGGAGTACCTACTAACTCTGTATTACCAGCCTCTGAACTCTGACCGGCCATGTCTGTAGAACCACCGTCGCTGTCGCCTGTAGATTGGCCGGGACCGCCGTTCATATCCGGAGGACCTCCGGCATTGTCACCGTCAGAACCGCCGGGACCCCCGCCATTCATATCAGGGGGACCACCGTTGCCTCCCGGACCACCCATACCACTGTCACTTCCTGTGCTACCCTTGGCATAGCGTCCTTCAATAAAAGCCCTAGCACGGTCCTCTGTGGTCATGGAAGCAACCTGGCTGTCTGAGAGAGCCTGCCCATCACTGCCGAACCAGGTCCAGTCCTCCGTGTAGTCCAGACGGGCTATATAGTCATTGAGACTTTGCTCAAATTCAGCCAGATAGAGGTCCACATAGCTTCCATAATAACCATTGGTATCCTCATGGCCCTTGTCATCATATTCGATGGTGAGGGCGATGTCATCCTTCTTTTCACCGTCACCGTTCAGGTCAAATCCCACGGCAGCCTCATTGACGGACAGCTTCCTGCCATTGATATATTCCATGTACTCTGCCGCCAGATACTCTGCCGTCTGCTTCTGGAAATCCGTATTAAAGCTGTAGTCCGGATTCAGGTAATACTCAAAAGCCAGGGCCATGTCAGCCTCTGCCAGGGATGTGATGGCACTGTAGGGCATGGCTCCCCACAGACCGTCAGACAGGCTGACCTCATTGCCATCTATGGTCACACTGCTGATATAGTTACCTTCACTATCCTTATAGACACCTACAGCCCCGGCAGCAATCTCATAATCATAGAAATCCGCATTATTATATTCCGCCTCAGAATCATAGCCCCAGATTTTAACAGCCAGCTGCTCTCTGGATAAGATCAGCCCCTGATTGGCAATCATATATTCCAGGATCCGGTACTCCTTCCGGGATAACCTCACTGACTGCCCACTTCTTTTACAGATTAATTCTGCCGTTGATGGATTGAGGACAATATCGCCGTAGGACAAGAGGTTTCTGTGATAGTCCTCTTTTCTCCTGGTCAGGGCCCGGAGCCGGGCCGTCAGCTCAAAGCCATTTATTTTCGGCATCATGACATCCAGAACCAGGATATCATAAACGCCCCTGCGGGCTGCGGCCAGGGCTTCCTCCCCGTCAGCTGCCAGATCCACATCATAGCCCTCCAGGGCCAGTATTTCTCCCAGGGCTTCAGCCATTCTTTTCTCATCTTCCGCCAGGAGCAGTTTCATAGGTCCACCTCTTTTCATGCCTTCCCGATTATATTGTCTAAGACTAATACTGATATACACAAGTTTAAAAAATATTATAGCAGATTACCTGCCCTTTTATCACATAAGGTCTTAAAATATATATCACGGGAACAGGGAAAAAATATCATCATGATTTCCCGGTCAATCCCCATAAACTCCCGGGCAAATGATCCTGTCCCACAATACATGTTTATTCTCACATTGAAATAGCAGTTTTATTGTACTATAATAAAAGCAATAGGGAATAGTCTGGAGAAGCTATCATAATTAAGGAGGTTACCATGCGTAAGATTATGTTTGTCGGACGCAGCGAATCAGGTAAAACAACGATCATGCAGGCCATGAAGGGTGAGAAGATCGTCTACCATAAAACCCAGTATATCAATCATTATGACGTAGTAATAGATACGCCCGGAGAATATGCGGAAACTAAGGAATTATCCTCCGCTCTGGCCATCTACGGAGCCGAGGCGGATGTAATCGGCCTTCTGATGAGTGCCACTGAGCCTTACTCCCTCTACCCTCCCAATGTAGTATCCGTCAGCAACCGGGATATCGTAGGCGTTGTAACCAAGATTGACCATTGGGCTGCTGACCCTGAGCAGGCAGCAGAATGGCTGCGGATCGCAGGCTGCAAGAAAATATTTTTTACCAGTGCTTACACAGGAGAGGGTATCGCCGATATTCTTGAATACCTGAAGGAATCCATTGACGTCCTGCCTTGGGAGGAAGCCAAGGCCATGTATGATGAGATTGGTTTCGGCCCCGGGGAAAGTGCTAAAATGACCAAGAAGCTGGAGCGGGCCCTGTCCCTGTAAGGACAGCTGCCCGGTATTCACCTCTGTTTCTAGTTTAAATTCTTATCTTAAGCGGCCAGGCCGCATCTGTCTTTTTTTGGTCAATATTTATCATATTTATCAGATAAACCCACTATTTTAAAAAAGAATTTCAGTCTTTGACATGGACTTACTGTCAAAGACTGCTTCCTTTTACCCAAAATTCTATATATATAAATTTATAAATAATTTTCTTTAAATTCCAAAAACATTTCACGAAATCCTACCCATTTATTTTATAGGAATCATGCTCATTTTTATTTGAAATTCTTTTATATTCAAATCCTTAAGAATAGATTTTTGAATCATGCCGATTTAAAGCAAAAAGCTTTTTAAATCCCTGCAACATTCCGCTAATCAAAATCACTTTAAATCCCTGCAGCATCCCACTGATCAAAAGGACTTTAATCCCTGCATCGTCCCAATTATAAAGCGGAAAATATAGAGATTCCCCACAATTTACACAGAAAAAGGAGAACCATTATGTTTAAACAGAAAAAACCAGAAGTAACCCTGGCCTTTTGGGTCGCTCTGGTCGCAGTAGGCCTCGTAGTGGTTGCCGCTCTAATCTTTTCATCAGCCTTTGAATCTTTCACCGGATCACTCCGTAATACCATCAGTAGAAACTGCGGCTGGTTTTATCTGTTGACTGTCCTGACCCTGGTGGGAGTCTGCCTTATGCTGGTTCTCAGTCCGGCGGGCAAGATCCGCCTTGGCGATCCCGGTTCAAGACCTGAGTACTCCACCGTCTCCTGGATTGCCATGCTCTTTTCAGCAGGCATGGGCATAGGCCTGGTATTTTACGGTGCGGCAGAACCCCTGTCCCACTATGCCATCCAGGCACCGGAAGCGGCCCTTTATAGCCAGGAAGCCCTCCGTGACGCCTTCAAATATTCCTTTTTCCATTATGGCATTCACGCCTGGGCCATTTATGCCATCATCAGCCTGGCCATCGCCTATTTCCAGTTCCGCAAAAAAGAGTCTACCCTCCTCTCAGCCACCCTCAAGTCTCTCTTTGGGAAATCTGTGGAAGGAAGACTGGGATGAATAAAGGACCGGCCAAAAGCTGCAACTGCAATAATCAGCAACTTTTCGTCCGGTCCCGTATAATCAGGCCAATTATATCTGCGTCTTTTATTTGCTTTCATCCAGATTGATAATATCGTCAAGAAACTTGACGAAGAAAGGCCTGATGTTGACACTGGTATGGAAAGTCACTCCGCCCATGAGATGCATGTGGTCCCCCTTGACCGTAGGCATCACATACCAGATTCCTGTTTTCACCGGCATGCCTTCCACATAAGGCTCACTGACCTGGCCAAAGGGAGCTCTGGCCGAAATCTCATTGACCAGGCCATCATTGGACTGCCATTCTTCGCCAATCCTCAACCCTCCTGCCGTTGCGCCCATATAAAAGCTCATATAAAAGGCAGTAACCAGGAAGAATTCCGCCGTGCATTCCAGGTCCGGGACAATATGTCCCTCCCTGTTTCTAATGGAAGAAGAACAGGGATAGGAAAAATAGTAAATATTATCAAAGGTGGAAATGCGGGAATTGAGGGCCAGGGCATGATCGATGTGCATGTCATAATCGGCATAATCCCACAACTCCTTTGTTTTATGGTTCTTCTTCATATGGTTCTTGAGCCAGTTGCCTTCCTTGGGCCAGGTCCTGATATCCAGGTCCCTGGGCAGGATCACTGTGCTTTCGTCAAAGGTCACATCGTCGTAAAGGTCATAGGCCGTCGTCCCATTGGTGGGGGCTGCCAGGGTGATCAGGGCAAAAATCTTATCTTCATTTCCCCCCTTGAAAAAATCTGACAGTTCTTCAGGGGCCGTCACCGCCCTTTCTTCCTCAGAACCATTTCGCAGTAATTCTGAGAAAAGACGTACTGTGGCTCCGCCAAAAGAATGGCCCACCAGGACCAATCTGGCCTGGTCAAAATCTTCTATGAGGGGCGCGGTGGAATAGTCTTTTCCAAACCGCTCATGATGACTCCTGCTACAGTGCTCCGCCCCATAGTCAACCACCTTGCCGGCAAGCTGGGCATAGAGCTCACAGGCCCGGTCCCAGGCACTACCATAAGGGTCTACAGAAGCCCCATAACAATCATAGCCTTCTTCCTTGAGATAATTAATGACATTGCCCCCGAAAAATCCCCAGTAAGGCATGGCCTGGTCCAGCAGGTCATAGCTGCCCCAGCCAGTCAAACCATGGACAAAAATAAATGTCAGCTCCGATTTTTTCTCCGCTTCTTTTTTATTTCTGCTTTTTTCCATTTCTCTCATATTATTCTCCCACTTCTCCTTCTTATCCATTTTCTCCTGCATCTTCGTTTCACTTTTTCTTCTGCATCTTTATGTCCTTCTTTTCTAAGTCCCTGCTTCCCCACTTCCAATAATTTGCCATGCTTTGATAAACGATCCTGGCTTACCAGGCCTTAGCTAAGAATTGATAACCTAATCTTTACTAATATGCATTTTCTAAGATTTATTTTACTCTTATTACTATATTTTATTATACTATAAGATGAGGTTTCCTAAAACAAAATAATTCCCATGAAGACCAGTTTAAACCTGCCTCCATGGGAATAAAAAGCTATTATCATAAACACTAAACTTAGGGGAAAACTTAGATTTATCCTTCCACTTCCTTCTTTATTTCCGCCAGCAGCCGGCCTATATCTATATCAAGGCAGATTGATCTTTCTTCAATCCCCCCCGGACAGAATGCCTGGCCATAATTAACACAAGCATAAACTGCCTGGTCATTTTCCAGGGTCATCTGCCAGAAGGGATACTTAACGATAACCGGGGTATTGGAACCCACACCCAGTTCCAGGAAAAGGACGTGCTGACCCTGGTGGCCGGCGAGAAATTCAGCATAAGCCGCCGAAGCCCTGTGCCAGCCCTGGTCCTCCACAAAAGAATCGTCAGACCGCAGATTCATGGTGAAATCAGACCCATCATCAGGGCAGACCGGCAGCAGGTCTTCAGGGATAGCCATGCTTACCCTTCCGTCTTTCGGCAGCTGGAATATGCCATCCTCTCCCCTGACATAGCCCTGGGCCTCCATGGCCTCCATAATCCAGTCCCTGTTGTCATAGGTCCTGCGGATAGCCGGGTTTACACTCTGGAAAAGACCGTAGTCGCCCTGGGTGTAGAAGAGCCTTTCCTTATCAAATCCAGCCTTCTGGAAGCAATGGTCCACATTGGTAGTAATGACAAAATAGTCTTTGTCCTTAAGTAGTTGGTAGAGGTCCCGGTAGACAGGCCTGGGCGGATCCAGATAACGGTTGACATAGATATAGCGGGCCCAGTAAGCCCAGAATTCTTCTTTGCTTGAATAGGGGTAAAAACCGCCGGCATACATATCCTGAAAACCATATTTATCCGCGAAATCCCCAAACCACTGATCAAAGCGGTCACCACTGTAACTGAATCCTGCCGAGGTGGACAGACCGGCACCGGCCCCGATTACAAGGGCATCTGCCTGCTGCAGTTCCTCCCTCAGCCTAAGAATCCTCTCCTCTTCTGTTCCTTTTCCCAGGGACATATGTCTGCTGAGGGCTCCTGCGACACGAATCCCCTGCTCTATGGTCTCCAGATAACCATTCGGCATATCATCATATAAGTTCTTCGTAGATGATCTTATCTTCTTCCTTGAAAACATTGAATATCACCCTTTCTATCTGCCCGGGATGGTCTGTCATCCACCGGGACACTGTCTCTACTGCAATCTCTGCCGCCCTCCTGTTGGGAAAACGAAATACTCCTGTGGAAATACAGCAGAAGGCTATGGTCTTCAGATCCTGGTCCAGGCACAAGTCAAGGCTGTTCCTGTAACAATCTGCCAGGTCCTCTTCCAGGTCCGGGGTCAGCCGGTCGTAAACGATAGGTCCCACGATATGGATGATCTTTTTAGCCGGGAGATTATAGGCCTCCGTCAGCATGGGAACCGCCGTGGGCTGCTCATAATCCCTGCCATATCTTATCTTGAGCTGCCTCATCTTCCGGCCACATTCTTCCCTCAGCTGAACGCCGGCAAAGCTGTGGATACAGTTATCGATACAGGCATGCATGGGCACAAAACAGCCCAGCATCTGGGAATTGGCCGCATTGACGATGGCGTCCACGGCCAGCCTGGTGATATCTCCCTGCCAGATGGACAGGCCATCCCTGATCTCAGGGATGTCTGAAAGCTCCACCAGGCCCTTTTCCCTGGCCCGCTCTCTTAAATAGTCATCCTGGACCTTTAATACAGGCTCCGGCATCTTACCGGGCATACGGATATTCATGAGAGACCGGAGCAGCCTTTGCTTCTCTTCCCGGCCCTCCGGTGTCTCCAGGTCTTTATAGTCTTCCGAATCAGCCTTGAATTCCTCCACAAGGTAATCCAGTCTCTCTTCCTGACCCTTCTCACCTTGTCTGCTTTCGTCCGATGGATCATCCACTATCCTGTTTCCAGCTGGCTGGTCATCCGCTATCCCCCCTGCGGCCTGCCGCTCATCCATTATCCTGCTTTCAGCCGCCTGGTCCTCCTCTATCCTGTTTGCAGTCGCCTGGCCTTCCTTAAGCCGGCTCCCAGCCTGGTCCCATTTGGTCTGTATATCTTTCTCTTTCATACACTCAGCTCCCTTCCTCAGCCAGTTCCCTGTTCACGGCCTGGGCCACCTCAGCCAGGCTGATTCCAGCCAGTGCCTTTTCCATGGCCTCCTGGACCCGGCCCAGTTTGTCATCCATGGCCTTGTGGATATTCCTGCCCACAGGGCAGAGGATATTAGGCTTCTCATGGAAATGGAAGAGTCCTTCTTCATCCACACAATCCACAGCCTTGTAAATGTCATAAAAACTGATCTCACTAAGGTCCTTCTTAAGTTCTATACCGCTCCTGCCCTGGCTGCTGATGATGATGCCGGCCTCCTTCAGCTGGCCCATCACATTCCGCACGATGACCGGATTGGCTCCCACACTGCCTGCCAGGAACTTACTGGTAACGGTGGCTTTATCCTGGAAATAGTCTATTGCCGTTATTATATGGACGGCTATGGTAAATCTGCTTGTTATCTGCATTCCAGCCTCCTAAACTTGTAATTATTTATATTACATGATTGAATATATACCTCCAAAACCAACTTATCAACAATTTTATTACATGTTTTTTCAAAAAATTTTGCCGCACTTAGATATTGATCTGAATCTGCAGCTAGCAGGTTCCATGATCACTGAGTACGGCAATCTCCTAAAAAGAATATAAATCTATGTTTTCACTTCATTCTCATAATGAATAATATGCATGCCTGTATTCACTGCATTTTCTTAATGAATAATATACA
>DLBH01000035.1:21358-47131 GCA_002494165.1 Lachnospiraceae bacterium UBA7026
ATGAATAATATACATGCCTGTATTTACTGCATTTTCCTAATGAATAATATACATGCCTGTATTTACTGCATTTTCCTAATGAATGCATCAAAAATAAGTCTGCTGACAGCATCTGTTTTCCAGGAAAACTCCGGATGCCACTGGACGGCCCACAGGAAGGGGTGGTCAGGCATGTATACCGCTTCTATGATTCTGTCGCTGGAGACTGCCATGGCTTTCAGGCCCGGGGCCAGGTCCTTCACCGCCTGATGGTGGTAGCTGTTAACAGGCAGGAAGTTTGTTCTCAACAATTCATATAAGGGGCTGTCTTTTAGTACCCTAACCTCATGTATAGGAAGATGGGAAGCAATATGCTGGTTATGGTCCACTTCTGACGGATGCTGCAGGGGCAGATCCTGATACAGGGTTCCCCCAAAATACACATTGATAAACTGGATCCCCCTGCAGATTCCCAGAACTGGCTTGCCTGTCCCAAGAGCCTCTCTAAGTACTATAGCCTCCATCTGGTCCCGCTCCCGGCATGTGATAACATTTTCACCCAGAAGCTCTTCCTGATAGAGGTCCGGAGAGACATCCTGACCACCGGTAAAGAGAAAACCATCGCACATCCCTGCCAGTCTCTTCAGTTCTTCTTCATCCTGTGATAAAGGAAATATCACAGGGATTCCCCCAGCCCGGCGGATTCCATTCAGATATCCCGGCAGCATCCATATACTTTCCTTTTCCTCATCCCATAAGGGCATCACTCCAATAACCGGCTTCAAGACAGCCACCTCCTTCTTCTATTCCAGCTGATATAAAAAAATAGTCCACTTGTGGGCTCCCACGTCTGGTAAAGTCACGCCAGTGACATAATTCCTCTCACGCGAGTGCTAATCTCCAGGAAGGTTTTTAATCTATAGGGAATCATTTGATCCATAGGGATTCATTTAATCCATAGGGATTCATTTGATCTATAGGGATTCATTTGATCTATAGGGATTCATTTGATCTATAAGGAATCAAGGAATCTTTTATAGATTAAAAAAAGCAGACACCGACGTCATCAGGCGCCTTTGTCTGCTTCATAAACATTATACTCCGGCTGAGCCGGTTTTTCAATAAGCCGGAACCAGGAATCCTGTGATTTTCAAAGGAACAGATCCCTTGCCGCCAGGACAATCCCTGTCACAGCATCCGGTCAAAACCATTTCCCAGGCTTTATTTCCAAGGATTTATTTCCTGACCAAACCTGCGCCTTTCTCATAGATTAATCTGCATTCCTGGGGAAATACTGTCTCATAGCGGGCTTTTTTGGCCTCCGGGTCGAAGAGGGACCACTCCCAGTCTGTCTTCCCGTAATCTTTCAGCTGCATGATATCCCTTTTACAGTAAAGCTTTTACACAGGCTTCCACTTGAGCCATGTCGGCCGTGGGCTCAAAGCGGGCCACTACATTTCCATCCCGGTCGATGATGAATTTGGTGAAGTTCCACTTAATGTCCGGCTTCTGGTCCCATTCCGGGTCTGCCTCCGCGAACATCTTCTCCAACAGGGCCTTATACTCGTGTTCACCAAAGCCCTCAAAGCCCTTCTGGCTCTTAAGATAAGTGTAGAGAGGAAGCTCATTCTCCCCATTCACATCAGCCTTCTTCATCTGGGGAAATGTTGTGTTGAAATGAATGGTACAGAACTCATGAATCTCCTCATCTGAACCCGGAGCCTGGCCCCCAAACTGGTTGCAGGGAATATCCAGAATCTCCAGTCCCTGGTCATGATAATTCTTGAACATTTCTTCGATGGGGGCATACTGGGGTGTGAAACCGCAGCCAGTGGCTGTGTTGACTACCATGATCACTTTCCCCTTGTAGTCAGCCAGGCCTACAGTCTGTCCATCTCCACTGGTAATCTTATAGTCGTATATCATATTCATTCCTCCATCCTTGATAATGCCTTGTCCAAAAGATACTTTAATTGTAACAATTCCTCCTTAGGCAGGTCAATACATCCCTGCATTAAAGAAGGAACTTCCAATGCCTTTTCCCTCAAGGCCTCCCCCTCCTCTGTAAGGGAAAGATATAACTTCCTCTCATTGGAGGCGGGCCGGATCCGGTAAATCAATCCCTGCTTTTCCAGCCGTTTTAAAAGAGGGGCCAGGGTTCCCGAGTCCAGGTGGACCTTCTCCCCCAGCTGGCCTTCCGTCATCTCTCCGAATTCCCACAAAACCATCATGACAATATACTGGGTATAAGTCAGGTTCAATTCCTTCAGAGGTTTTCTGTAGAGGCGGATCACTTCCTTGGAACAGGCATAGAGGGGGAAGCACAATTGGTTTTCAAGCCGGATACAATCATAGGGACTGCCGGTATCCTGTGTAATATCTATCATAAAACTTCTTCCTGATTCCCTTGTTAAACGTCCTTTTGTTTCAGTCAATCTGATTAAAGTCCCAACCAGATTTCGTGATCAACACTTCTGGTACTCCCCATAAACATCTCTTGACAGCCTGCATCTACCTTTACATGAGTCTGCCGCTGCCATTTAATATCTGGAAAAGGCCGCCTTTACGTTGAAAGACGGCCTCAAATCCTTTAATCCAAACTAAAATGTCATTATCCCAGCTGCTCGATCAGATAGTTCTCCATGCCAATCTCTTCCATCAGGGAAAGATGCTGTCTTACCCAGTTGAAGTGGTCCTGCTCATCCACGATGAATTCCTGGATCATGCTCTTGGTTACATAATCATCATCGAAAAGAGCCAGAGCCTTGCTCATCTCGGGAAGAGCCTCAGCAGCATCCTTGCAGTCATACTCAAGCATTTCCTTAATATCTGTAAATACCGGATACTCTACCAGCTCAACCTTAGGAGTAACACCCATCTCAATCAGGCGGGCATTGACCTTCTTAGCCTCTTCCCACTCTTCATCAGACTCTTCTGCAATCTTGTCAGCCAGCTTTCCAAATCCACGCTGTCTTAAGAGCTGGGCCTGAATAGAGTGCTGCTGTGAATTGCCAAACCATCCTTTTGCTAATTCCTGTAAAAATTCAACTTTTGTCATTATAAAATCCTCCTTGTAAGAATAGTATGTTTTATATTGTACTCAATATTATTGTGTGCAACCTTTACTATCATTCTACTCAAAACAAGAGAACTTTCAATTCATAATCATCCCTATCCTTCTCATAATGAGATAAATCCTTAAGAATCTCTCATATTACAAAAGATAGGGGTGAAGGGGCAGTGGCAGCGACTTCTCATAAACCTCTGCCAGTTCCTCCGCTGTCACATCATACCTTCCAAGAACCCACTCACAGGTCAGGGAAACCGTCCCCATGCAATAAAGACGCACATACATTTCCGTCTTCTGGTCCAGGCTCTTTTTCCCGGTGACCCTCAGAATGAACCGGGTCAATTCACTGCTATTGATATCAGACATATAATGGATAAAAGAATCATGGCCGCTGGTGTGGAGGAAAAGATTCTTAAGCACCTCCGCCTCTTCCTGGAAATAGAGGGCTCCGTCAAGGAGGCTCTGCCTCCTCTCATAACGGTCCTGGTCGATCCGGTCCATAATCCCTGATATCCCCCAGGTATAAGACCAGGCGATCAGGTCATATTTATCATTAAACTGCCTGTAGAAGGTTGCCGTGGAGTAACCGCAATTCTCCGTGATATCCTTGACCGTAATCTTATCGATGTTCTTGCTCCTAGCCAGTTCCAGGAAAGATTCTGCCAGTATTTCCTTTGCATTTTTTCTTTTCATAGTCCCGCACCTAAATAATCATTATTAAAAAATGAGATCAATGGCACTACCTGGCCAGGCAGCAGCCATCAATCCCATTGTAGCATATCCTTCTGCAAAAATCGCAATTATAGATATATTTCTTTTAGCCTTTTTCTTCCAGTCCTGTAAAGCACCGGCAAGGAGTTCTTCCTGAAGCCAGGGCAGCCAGGCCTGCTTAAATCAACTCAGTCCGGTAGCCTGCCAACTCTGCAGATTGTGGCATACTTAAGGCTTATTGCAGCTTGTGGACATAGTTAAAGCTTATTGCAACCTGTGGGCATACTTAAGACTTATTGCGAATTATGGGCATACTTAAGACTTATTGCAAATTATGGACGTACTTAAGACCTGTATGCATATAAGCTGTCCCAGAAACGATTCTCATATCCGGCACAGGTCTCAAAGCATGCGCAGAGTCTCTTCACCTCATCCTGACTCAGACCATGGGCTTCCTGGTCCACAAAGTCGATCCACTTCTGGTTGGACTCCACATATTCCGGGCAGGCGTAAGCGTCGAACCAGCTCTTATAGGGAGACCTGCTGATTTCTTCCGGATACTTCTCCGTCATCACCTGGCCGATATAGGCATAGACCCAGGAACACTGGAGCAGGGCTGTCAGACCGGCCAGGAGACCCTGGTCATGGACCTGCTGACGCATATAATTTAAATATTCGCCGATGACCGGATTCATTTTCG
Source organism: Lachnospiraceae bacterium UBA7026 (assembly GCA_002494165.1). GTDB lineage: Bacteria > Bacillota > Clostridia > Lachnospirales > Lachnospiraceae > Anaerobutyricum. The sequence continues at coordinate 25,819 of DLBH01000035.1, forward strand.
TCTCTTTGATCTCCTGGTCATTTATGCCGATTGTTCTCATATTGGGGACATGGACCCTGTAAGTCTCTTTCTTCGTATCCTCTATGACATTTTCCAGAAAGGCCTGCAGGTCCGGGTCACGAGCCAGCCTTAGGATCGCTTGCAGGATATCGATATAATCCAGCAGATACAGGTAGTCCTGCAGCATATAATTGCGGAAACGGTCCTGGTCCAGAGTCCCTTTTGCCATGGCAAGGACAAAGGGCTTACGGGCAGCCTCTTTCCACAGGTCTTTTACCTGGTCATATAAGCGTTCTGACAGCTTCATAGTATAGCCTCTTTATTTTTCTGCGATAATGGCCACATAGCCTCCACTCTTATAGCCCTCTGCCACCTCTTCCGGCTCTTCATTAGTGTAGAGAGGATTCTTGATCAGGGTCTGGTAAAAATCGAATCTGGTCACACCGAGATCTTTTAGCACATTGATCTTCTCCTCCGTGGAATGCCATACTCCCGAGGCGGCCAGAGCCAGGGGATAGGGCAGTTCAGGCATGGTATCTTTCAGATATTCATGGTCATAGGTGCCTAAGCTCTTGCCCAGCAGGTACATAAAACCAAAAGCACTCTCCTTGGGAACGTCCAGAAGAATCAACTTTCCGCCTTCCTTTAGAGCCCGGAGGCTCTTCTCATAGACCGGGGTCAGGTCCTCCATATAGCTGGAGCTCCCGTTGAAATAGATGATATCGTAAGCAGCTTCGGGCAGATCCACATCTTCAATCATTCCGTACTTAATTACGTTTACACCGCGTTTTTCAGCAATTTTACCCATATCCTCTGACGGCTCTATTCCCTCTACATTAGAGCAGTCTATATAACTTTCAAAAAGACCGCTGCCACAGCCCACAGATAATAGTTTCTTACCTGTGATATCTCCCAGTACTTTTTTAAATAGTCTCAGCTCACTGGTAAAGAGATTGTCGTTTTTCATGAACCATTCGTCGTACTGGCTCGCATAGCCATCAAATTTCTGTTTTGTCCCCATGTTTAAGCCTCCTCCTTCAGTGCAAAATTATGTTTCAACGGTCCTGAACCTTTTCCCAGATCCAGCATGGCAGCCAGGGCTCCGGACAGGTAGCCCTTGGCCCTCTCTACTGATTCCGCCAATCCATATCCCTTTGCAAGATTGGAAGCAATAGCACTCGAAAGAGTACAGCCCGTTCCATGGGTATTGGGATTGTCAATCCTCAGGCCTTTAAACCATACAGGGTCTTTGCTCTCAGCACTGTACAGCACGTCATTGGCATCGTTGATCCTGTGGCCGCCCTTGACCAGGGCAGCACAGCCATACCGGTCATACAAGGCTTTTGAAGCCTGCTCCATGCCGGCCTCATCCTGGATGGTCATGCCGGTAAGGATCTCTGCCTCTGGTATATTCGGTGTGATCACCGTAGCCAAAGGCAGAAGCCTGGCTTTCAGGGTCTCCACAGCCGCCTCTTCAATCAGGCGGGCACCGCTGGTAGCCACCATCACCGGGTCTACCACGATATTCCTGGCCCCATACTGGTCTAGTTTATCTGCAATGACCTCAATGAGGTCTGATGAGGAAACCATCCCTATCTTGACCGCGTCAGGGAAAATATCCTCAAATACCGCATCCAGCTGTTTCCCGAGAAAGTCAGGGGATGCTTCCATGATACCTGTGACGCCGGTCGTATTCTGTGCAGTGAGGGCTGTAACAGCACTCATTGCATACACTCCATTCATAGTCATCGTTTTGATGTCTGCCTGGATACCGGCGCCTCCGCAGGAGTCAGATCCTGCGATTGTCAATGCTTTTTTCATAGTCTTCTCCTTTCTGAACAGCATTCACTTTTCTATAGCGACAGAGAGTGGTGCCCCCGGTCTGCCGCTGGTAAATATTACTGGCCATTAAATTTGTTTCATTTGAATCTGTTGTATTACATACTTGTCTTATTGCCAATCTCTAATACAACAGACTAATCTTAAGACAGACTTGTCTTCTTATTATCCTCCAATACTACAAACTAATCTTAAGACAGACTTGTCTTCTTATTATCCTCTAATACTGCATACTAATCTTAAGACAGGCTTGTCTTACTGTTAACCTCTTGTACTGCAGACTAATCCAACTGGGACAGTCAAAGCAGGTCCATCAGTTCTTTATTAGCTCTGACATAAATCTCCGCTGCCTGCTTCAGCCCCTTCTGATCCGGTTCTCCCTGCTCATCATAGACACCGACCGTATGATAGCCGGCATCTGCTGCTGTCTTCAAGGCATAGAGAGAGTCTTCAAAGACGCAGGTCTCCTCCCTGGTCAGGCCCATATAAGCGGCAGCCGCGTCATAGATCTCAGGGGAGTGCTTGCTGGAACCTACTTCAGAATTGGTAAATATTTTTTCTAAATACTTGAGGAGGCCGTTTCTCTCCAGGGCCCTTTCCACATGCTCTCTGGGACTGGAGGTCGCAGCCGTCATCCTGATTCCCAAAACTCCCAGAGCCTTGAGCAGGTCTTCCGATCCGGCTTTTGCCTCCACTTCATAGAAGTAAAAATCCCGAATCATATTCTGGAGATCTTCCATGATCTCTTCCTGGGACCGGTCAGGCAGGTAATGATCCTTGATATAGTCAGCCCCCTGCTCCATACTCATGGAAAAAAGGAGGTCTGAGAGTCCCTGCTCCGGCTCCCCGCCCTGACTGCTTATGTACCTGGCGCCAAGATCTCTCCAAATCTTCATGGAATCGAGGAGGACTCCGTCGATATCAAATATGATGCCTTTAATATTTTTCCCAAATATCATGAATTCTCCGATCTTCTTTAAAAAACTTTTCACTCACCTGTCAAACCAGTTTACAGCCCCATAATTCTGCTTTTTACTGTCTGCAGCCTTCATAAATACTATTTGGTCAGGCATTTACCATGTCCAGGGTAACCTTCTTCAGGGAGGCGGCAGCCTCCTTTATATTCTCCTGTCCGTAGATGGCACTGATAACAGCAATGCCGCATATGCCGCTTCCGGCAAGTTCCGGAGTATTGTCCAGGGTGATACCCCCTATGGCCACAACAGGGATGGTCACAGCCTGGCAGATGGCCTTGAGGGTCTCAAAGGAGACATCCTCCGCATCATCCTTGGACCCGGTGGGAAATACGGCGCCTACACCAAGGTAGTCGGCTCCCCGCTTCTCGGCCAGGACAGCCTGGTCCACAGTCATGGCAGACACTCCCAGGATCTTGTCCGGTCCGATCAGGGCCCGGACATCCCCGGCTTCCATATCACTCTGGCCCACATGAACCCCGTCGGCATCCATTCTGACCGCGATATCCACGTTATCATTGACCACGAAAGGAACTCCATATTCCTTGGCCATGGCCTGCAGCTTTACGGCCTCCTCATAAAAATGCTCCTCATCCAGGTTCTTCTCCCGCAGCTGCAGGAAGGTTACCCCACCGTCAAGGCTGTCACGGACCACCTCATAGAGGGTCCGGTCTCCCAGCCAGTGCCGGTCCGTAACCGCATAAAGAAGGAGCTGTTGCGCCAATTTCTCTTTTTTGTTCCGTCCCATACTCATCATCTTCTCCTTATCTGATCTCGTATTTTGCTCCCTGGTCCAGTGTCTCCCCATCCATGTTATAGATGGCATCGATAATGCGGTTTCTGTAGGTCGAATTACCTTCTCCCTCCTGCATCCTGGACCAACCAATCTCTCCGGCCAGACCCATGGTGCAGACAGCGGCTGCGGCCGCCTCCAGAGGGCTGTCAGGATTGGCCACCAGGAAGGCTGTCATTACCGCGGAAAGCTGGCAACCGGTACCGGTAATCCTTCCCATCTCGGGCCTGCCGTTTCTGATTACAAAGCAAGACTCCGCGTCCGCCACAAGGTCAATAGCCCCGGTAATGGCGATGATGGAACCTGTCTTCCCTGCCAGTTCTTTGGCAAATGTTACCGCGCTGTCAAGGGTATCCTCTGTGACGGCATCTGCCACATCCGCATCCACCCCTTTGGTAGTTCCACTGCCCAGAGCCAGGGTCTTAATCTCAGAAATATTACCCCTTATGGCTGTAAACTTAAGCTCATCCATCAGTTCCACGGCAGTGTCGGTACGAAGAGCAGAAGCTCCGGCACCCACCGGGTCAAGGAGAAGGATATGCCCAAGCTCATTGGCTTTTCTTCCCGCCCGGAACATGCCTATAATACTGCTCTTATTGAGGGTACCGATATTGATATTAAGACCCCCGCAGATACTGGTGATATCTTCCACATCATCGGGTTCATCGGACATAATGGGACTTCCCCCACAGGCCAGCAGGGCATTTGCCACATCATTGACCGTCACATAGTTGGTGATATTATGGACCAGCGGTGCATTCTTTCTGACATTCTCAATGTATTTTCCCAGCATAAGTTCCTCCTGAATCTGCCAGTCCCTCTCCCGGTCTCCTGCCTGTCTGGCAGAGCCGGAGCCGGCTGGCTTGATTTATAAATATAATTAAATAAAAGCAGATATGCCTGGTAGACATATCTGCTGATAAAACTGTTCCCTGGAACGGTCACACTTCCTATATCCCTACGTTGGCATTATCCAAATCAGGTTATGGGTCCGGGACATACCTCCCGTTCTCAGCCTGCCTGCGCAAGCTCCCCTTTTATATATTTACAATACTACAAGCCTGGCCAGTAAGCAAGCAAAAATCCATCCACTACTATAGAAATATCTTGTAAGGCCATAATGCAGCAAAAAAAGCGGACCGGCAGCAAACCGGTCCACGAAAAAAGAACTCTACAATAATTTTTCTCTTTCCTGGGTCTAAGTACTGGGTCTGAGTACTTAGTCTGAGTACTTAGTCTGATTATTGGGTCTGAGTACTGCTGGCGGCACTACTATCGACCGCCTGGTCTATGGCTTCCTGGGGCACTTCAATACTATCCACATTATTAAAGTCCAGATAATCCAGGTGCAGGGTAAACTTATCGATCGTAATTCCTTCTGCCGCGTCACCCATCATGCTCTCCATACCCTTGAAATCAGCGTCCACATAGACAGGTCTCCTGTCTTCTTTTGCAATGGCATACTTAATGTCGACAGATACATCCTTGTAATCTACATCACTCATGTCAATGCCCATGGCAGGAAGGGCTCCGGAAAAATTCTCCATCAGACTTTTAATATCCTCCCCCTCAAGGGTTCCTGTAATGATGTAAGCTTCCGTTCCGTCCACGTCCTCAGTCTCCTCCTGTAATGTAAACTGATCATTCTGACTGAAAAACTGGGCTGAGCTTCCCTTCTTGATCTCTTCAAGGGCTTCCTTGTCCAAGTCCGTCTTCTGCAGGGTCCAGCTGCCCATCACCTTGGAATAGGTACACATCTGGTCATCCTCCAGCACCGAATAGGCCTCATAATCCATATCCATACCAAGGAACTTAACCTTGCCGGTCATATGGTTGGCCAGGGGATCCTTGACCGTGTCCATGTCTATGTCCATGGCCATCTCAACAGAGCCGCCCACTGTCTGCAGGCTTTCACCACTCATGGTCATATCCATAAGCATATGGGTCTTCATGGAATCCGCCTCATCTGTATATTTCTGGGCTTCCTCCATCAGGGATGAAGCTGTGACCGGCTCGCTGCCGCCGCAGCCGGCCAGCAGACTCAAGGTCAGTAGCAATACACTAAATAGAGCTAACAATTTTTTTGGCATATTATATCCTCCTCCTGAAAAAATGTGCTGATCAGATATCTGACAGCCTGTCAGACCTGACCTTTCGTTGCTTTCACCTCAGATAGTTATTCTTCACTATAGCATAAATCTATTTCCAGGGAAAGCCTACCGGATTCAGCCCTCTTACCCACTGATCTTTAGAAGCACATTCCTTCAATCACGACTTGAATCCGGATTTGATAGCGAAGTCTGCTTCAGCATAAATAGTCTTAGTCTTTTTCCTCACTTTTGAAAACTACACTGATTTATCCAGCATTCTTCTGGTTTTCATATAGCAAAGAACTCCCCTGCAGGGGATAAATAAAAGCCAGGCTTCCAGGCCACCCCTTCAAGAGAGTTCCAGTTAATATACATTATAAACTATAAAATAATAATCATCAGCCGATCACTCCGGTCAGGCCCAATACAAGGACCAGAATACCAAGAATGATCCGATACCAGCCAAAAACTTTGAAATCATGCTTCTTAATATAGCTCATGAGGAACTTAATGACAAACATGGAAACCAGAAAAGCCACCAGCATCCCGATCAGCAGAATCACAGCCTCACTGACAGTAAAGGCCAGACCGAACTTGACGATCTTGAGCAGGCTGGCTCCCAGCATGACCGGCACTGCCAGGAAAAAAGTGTACTCGGCGGCCACAGTCCTGGAAACACCAATGAGCAGGGCACCGACTATGGTTGCGCCCGACCTGGAAGTCCCGGGAAATACAGCGGCAATCAGCTGGAATATACCAATGAGAAAAGCTACGGTGTAAGTAATTTCTTCAATGGAATTAATCCTGGGAGCGGCATTTTTATTCATGGTCTCTACAATAATGAAAGCGATACCGAAGATAATCAGCATGATAGCTACGGTTGTATAATTATAGAAAAGCTCCTCCAGCTTATCGTCAAAAAGAACTCCTACAATGGCCGCCGGCACACAGGACACAAGAATGTGGAACCAGAGAATAAATATATCCTTTTTGATATAGCTTCCCAAACCGGTCCGACTGAGAGGATTCCTGTTATTCTTACTACCAAAAGGCCATAGCTGGTTCCAGAAGAGGATGATGACAGCCATGATCGCTCCCAGCTGGATTACCACCTGGAACATACTGTAGAATTCCTCAGACACATCCAGCCTTAGAAATTCATTAAGAATAATCATGTGCCCGGTACTGCTGACAGGAAGCCACTCTGTAACCCCCTCAACAATACCAAATATTATCGCCTTAATTATCTCCTGCATTATATAGATCTCCCTTTACTGCTTTAATGTGAACATTCTGCCTTGGATTCAGACATACAAAGCATATCATATAAGATAACACAGAATCTGTCAAACTTCCATCTTTATAAATCAAAGCTCACAAAAGGAGGCAAACCCTTTTCAGGCTTGCCTCCTCTTTATAGTTATAAATAGTTATCAAAATCTAAATAACTCTGGATTATCTATTTACATCCTCATAGTTCCTAGGATTAATTGTAAAATATTTTATCTCATTAGTATGCTCTTTTCCTTCATCATCAATAAATTTTTCAACATAAGGATTCTTCAGAGTTACTTCAGTGTAAGCATAATACTTTGTTTGACCATTAACGACATACTTACCGACTTCAGTCTCAGTCTTCTCTATATTACTCGGCTCAACAAAGACAACATTACCCTTAACAGAATTAACTTTACACTTGGTAACTTTACCATAACCAAGCTTGTAAGCATCAGCATTATAACTATAATACTGGGCAAAATTCTGAGTATAAACTTCTGTGCCATTCATATACATGCTATCAGATTTCCTTCTCAGTGAAACGCTACCCTTTTTCCACTTCTTGCCTGCTTTGTACTTAAATCTCTGCTGAGTAGTATACTTGATTCCAAAATTATTATATTCAAATTTTCCAAAAGGAATCATATAGTAACCATTCTTAAGAAACTTGTTACAGAAAGTAAAATAATAGCCATCATACTCATCAAAAGCGTCTAAATCAACAAATTTCTTTGGAGCAAAGAATGTCTTAAAGTTGCCGGGAGTTAAAGTAAACTGTCTGAATCCTGGCTGATTGGCATCTGTTGTAATTGAACTTGCAGAAGCCTTAGCAGGAGCCATAAGCATAACTGCAGCAACTAAAACAAATAAGAAACCGGTTAATTTTTTCATAGTTTTCCCTCCTATTAGTAAAGATATTTTGTTACGTATTTATTATATCACCGTTCACATATCGATACAAGTGGCTATTTTATTTTTTTTTGTAATTCACAGGAAGAAATAAACTAATTTAAACAGTCAGATTTTATTTTGCCCAGCTTCTATTTTGCCCAGCATTTATCTACTTTGAGCCCGTCGTCAGTCTGAATAAAATGGAGGAACTGCATATGGTTAAAGGCATCCTTATTACCCTCAGCATCTGTAACCACATTCCAGAAATGGATAGCTGCCCAGTCTTCACTGATCAGAATATTATTGATCTGCACCCGCTGCTCGCTTTCCACCATGTCTTTCATGGCTGTTTTCAGACCGGCGAGGTCAAAGACCTGGTCCCGGTAATCATACTGCAGGTCTTCGGTATAGAAATCATCCGTCCATGCAGTCCAGGCATCATAACCACTGTTCCAACTCTCAAAATCCTTTATGACAGCAGCTTTCATCTTCTCTCCCATTTCCGTATCGATGGTAGTTGGGTAAAGAACAGGATACCTGGCCTCAAGGTCATCGGTCTCAGGCAGTTTTTTATCAATGAGATCCTGTATGGTCTTGTCCTGGGCGGCGCGCTCCTCCTCAGTCAGGAAGTTCAACAGATTTTTACTTCTATATTATTGGTGATTTATTTTATATTTACTAATTGTTTTTATCGTGTTATACTGGGACAGGTTTTATAGGGTTCCGCGGCAGCCGCCGGTCTGGTCCAAGATAAAACAAGGCCGGAGATAGCGGCCTGACACGGAAGGACAAAAGCCTGGGAGATCATTAGGTCTTCCAGGCTTTTCTTAGTTTACAACGTCGGGACGGACGCCCGGCTCTTGTGAATACAGCTACCGGCCTGTATACCGGCCTGTACAAATAAGATTTATATTTAGAGGTGTATATGTATCAGAAATCCCCAGGACAATTATTTATAAAATATGCCATTCCCCAGATGATCGGACTCCTGTTCAACTCCATATATATCATTGTTGACGGGGTTTTTATCGGAACACGGCTGGGAAGTAAGGCACTGGCAGCCGCCGGTGTTGCCGTACCGGTGGTCGAACTTCTCATCGCCCTCAGCATAGGCCTGACTTCGGGGGCCGGTGTAGTAATCTCCAGCAGGCTGGCCACGAAAGATTACCGGGCAGCCCGGAGTGCTTTCATGCATGCCCTCCTTGTCCAGGGCTGCTTGTCTCTGCTGATTGCCCTGGCCGGCAATCTGTTCCTTCACCCCCTCTGCTCCCGGCTGGGAGCCACGGCAGATATTCACAGCCTTACGGCAACCTATCTCCGCTATATTGTCAGCCTGTCCCCCTTCCTTTTATTCAGTTACCTGCTGGGCGGACTGGTCCGGAATGACGGAAGACCCAGGCTTGCCATGGCGGCCCTGGCCATAGGCTCCCTGTCTAATATTTTGCTGGACTATATTTTTATGTATCCTCTCAACATGGGGATTGGCGGGGCGGCCCTGGCAACAGCCGTCGGCCCTGTCATCAGTGTCCTGATTCTTCTTCCACATTTCCTTATGAAAAAAGGCTACCTGTATTTCCAAAAAGACAGGCTGCGGCCGGAAACCCTGAAATGGTTTTTCACCCTGGGCTTCCCCTCCTTTGTCATGGAATTCAGCATCGGAATGGTAACCTTTTTCATGAATTACGGCATCATCAGGTATGGCTTTAGCGACCAGGGCCTGGCCGCTTACCTGATTATAGGCTACTTCATGCTGATCATCCTCACCCTCTTCCTGGGCATGGCAGAGGGCTTACAGCCTGTCTTCAGTTATCTTCATGCCGCTTCCGAAAAAGTAAAGCTTTCCAGCCTGCTCCGGATCGCCGTCTCTGTATTTTTGATCCTGGGTCTGGTCAGCTATGTGCTTATTTACTTCTACTCTATTTATTTTTACAGGGTTTTCACACCTGGAGATCCGGCCCTTGCCACATACGCGGCCGGAAAAAGCAAGCTGTATTTTGCAGGATTTTTCTGTGCGGGACTTAATATCCTGATGATCTCCTACTTCCAATCCATCCAGGCTCCCGGCAGGGCCCTGCTTCTTTCCTCACTCAGAGGCTTCTTTCTCCCCGCGGTGACCATAATGATCCTGCCGGCTGCCGCAGGCCTGTCTTTGCTGTGGTTCTGCCATTCCTTATCGGAAATGATTACCCTGGCGGTTTGCCTGCTTCTGTGGCTGCTACCGGTTTTCAGGTCTTCCTGACTGGCAGCTGCCCCGGTTATCTCTCTTTTTCTTTCTGATCCTGGGGCTCTTCATGAAAAGGGCCTCTTACATATATTTACAAGTTATATCAGCTGTTACTTTTCTAATTGTTAGATCCTGAAATAAAGCACAGCGTAAAGTCCTCATACTCGCAAAACATCAGATCAAAAACAAAAAAGAAAGAGGAAAGCCCCCGGGGGCCTCCAAGCTCTTCCTTCAAACCTTCCAGATCTTCAATCTTAAAAACCTTAATACGGACTGGTAAACCAAACAGACTCCTGGTCTTCTCAGCAATCGCTTCCCATCTGTACTCACCGTTCAGGTCCTTTAAGGACTCATCAAGACCTTGCTCCGACGTGACCAGCTCCGGCTTTCTGTCTTTAATTTCGTAGAAATCATAGAATTCCTTCAGGTAATCTTCCTCAAACAGGGGTTTGACGGCTACTTCATAGTCCATGGCAAGATCACCAAGGTCATGTGTTTTTTCAAGGATTTTCTTGTATTTTATATTCATAAAAACATCACCAGACTTTTATCAAAATATTCACGTGGAAGACTGCCAAAATAGTGTTTGACTTGAGTTTACCCGAGCATTTGGATTCTTGTCAATGGAACCTAGCCACCAGACCCGACAAAATTTCAACTAAAGCCTCCTGGCCATCTCTGTAATCTTCTCCGTCACATTTCTATCGTAATTAGTAAAAATACCTATGTCTTCAAGTCCGAGATATCCAAGGAAATCTCCGTCATAAGAAAACTTCGCACCGTCATACATATCCAGATCCCCTGAGCTTAAAAACATTGCTACCTTCTTAAGGGCTGTTGGTGCCTTAGGATAAAGTGCGGAATAAAAGCGGTCTATCACACATTTAAGCTGTCCAGAAATATTGTGATAATAGATTGGGGACGCAATTACCAGCATGTTCGTATCTTTAAGATCGGCATATATCTTCTGCATATCATCTTTTTGAACACACTCTCCCTGTCCATTTCCATGGCAATATTCACATGCCAGGCATCCATGTATTTCCATCTTACATACATCAAAGACTTTGACATCATGGCCGGCCACTTCGGCTGCTTCCTTAAAAACCTTTACCATCCGTGCCGTATTTCCTTTAAGCCGGGGACTCCCGTTAAGAACTGTTATCTTCATTTCCTTAATTCTCCTTTTCCAAAAGCCGGTACAGGTCATCTCAATCTGCACCCGCCAATAATAATTATCTCAGCTTTTCAAGATCCATAGCATTCCTGTCTTTTCTTTTTTTGCTTCTCTTTACAGGTCTTATCATAACTTTTTGCAACATATTCTGCTAATGGTTATAATGAATATCCTACTATTCCTTTTCAGAATATCATATTGTAATAAGTAATGGGAAGCATTGCTGACCGGATACAAATGACCAGCTCTCTCCAGACATAATAAAAGGACCGGTTTCCCGATCCTTTCAGAAACACTAAGCCCTGAGTCTTTTTAGCATCCCTTAATCCGATAAAAATCTTTCATCTTCAGATTCAGGCGCATATATGAGTCAGGTTTTCAGTTGCTCAAGAGGCACACTGTCTCCACGTGGCTCGATGGAACTTCGGGTATAACCCTTTTTTATAGGGATATTTCCACCCACTCTTTAACCCTTTCATTAACATTATCATTTATTATGGTAACATATCCATTCCAAGGTGCAATATAAAATTAAAGTTTTCTACCTTTTAAACATCATTTAATATTGCATCTAATAATACCAAAGTGATAAAATAAATATAGTTTTCACATTATTATATAAAGGCGGTTTAGTTTATGGCTATAAAAAGTAAAGAAGAATTAATCAAATATTTGGATTCTAGAAGAATGAGAATCGCAGAGGATCGTAAAGAAACTCAAAATGTCTGTTTATATTTGAAAAGTAAGTATAATATTCCCATTGGAGTGACCAGTGACATCATGTGTAGAGAAGGTGCAGCCGGATATAGCAGATTCATCCAATTCGCTCTTTTTGAGAGAATTTCTGGTAACCTCAAACCAGAAGACTTTTTTACGAAACAAGAAATAGACTTTTACAGTCATCAAAGGTATGAAGAACCTAAAGTAGAATTCCCATTACGGATTCAGGCTATACAGATTACCGATGATCAGTATATCGGAAAGATATCCGCACAAGAACTGATGAAATACCGTGATGCGCAAATGATCAATTATAATACAAACACTCAGCGAACCATGAAACTGGTAATCCGGGGGGAGACTAAACAATGGAAAATCACGCTTGATAATTCGGCTGTTAAGTCTATACAAAATAATATGCACGATAAGACGTTCATTTCCAATACGATTACATTAAATATGCCTGAAGAAACGGATTTTAGTTATGATGAAGATACCTGTACTTTAATCATAAAAGAAATCAAATATTTTGATATCTTAGACGGCTATCACCGTTATATAGCTATGAGCAATGAATTTAATACAGACTCATCTTTCGATTATCCTATGGAATTACGCATCGTATGTTTTCCTGAATACAAAGCAAAACAAATGATTTTCCAGGAAGACCAAAAAACTAAAATGAAGTCTTTAGACAGTAAATATTTTGATCAAACAGACAACGCTAACAAAGTTATCGCAAGACTGAATGGGGACCCCACTTGCAATTTAAGTGGATCGCTTATCATGAATGGCGGAATAATAAATCCGGCAGAATTGAGTGTTCTAATAGCCCAATATTGGTTTAGAGGCCAAATCAGTAAGGCAGAAGGCAAAGCGAGAGTAATCTCTGTTACAAAAACCTTAAAAGAAAGTTTCAATTACTTAACTGAAACAGATTCAGCTTACCTTGAAGAGTGGGATTACAGGACGATCGCGGCAGCTATTTATCTGATAGCGAAAAAAATACCAAAAAAAGATTATCAGCAACTGATTCCTTTATTAAAAAAAGGATCCGAAGAGTTAAACAAAGGGTTTGTTATCAATAATAAAGGTACCAGCAGAAAACTGCAAAATATCTATGGTAAGATAATTGATGAGTTCTATGAGAATAATGCCTATACTAATTAGAAAGAGAAGTGTTTTTTATAATGGCCCAATATGTATTCTATAACGAAGAGATCAAAAAAGACTATATAAGACAAAAAAAGGCAACTACTATTTATGCCCCAAACTATATGGAGAATATTTTTTCAAAAGCTACAACATACGAAGAAATGCTTGGGAAGGATATTTGTAACTGGACAGTTGCTGAAGGAATCGATTATTTTAAGTATCTGAATGTAGTTGCGGATTCAACTCTCATAGGCATCAACAAAATATTCCGCAGTTATACACAATACTGTATTGAGCGGGGCATGAGTGTTGATAATCAAAACCATTTCCTTGAAATCACAAGGGAAACTATTGTTAATGAATGTGTGAACAGAACAATGCTTGATGGCATGATCATAACCAGGGAAGATATTGAACAGGGTATTACGATTTTCACTGAACCAAGTGACAAATTTTTGATTCTATGCATCTTTGAAGGCATTGCGGGAAAAGATTATCAAGAAATCCTCAATCTTAGATATTCGGATTTTGAAAAAATTTCAGAAAACGAATACGTTGTGCACACTTGCAGTGGAAGGACTTTTCCTGTATCACCTTTACTTGTCTTCTATGCTGAGCAGAGTTCAAGACAAACAACATATACTATGGATTCTGGCCGCTACTGGGAAGTTTACGGTGAGCATCTAGATACCGTAATCAAATTCAAGGATACTGGTCGTGATGTACAAAAAAAGTACATAGGAAGAAGAATATACCAAAGACTATTTAAACTAATCAAAAAAATGGATCTGACTAAAAATCTTACAGCAAAGTACCTGGCAAATTCAGGTCAAATAGATATGTTCCAACGAGAAGCAGCAAAGAAAAAAATTACACCTATAGAGGCTGTATTTGATAACGAAATATATGACAGGGTTTCATACATTTACACCAGGGTGAACTCACGCAAAGCCTTTGTAAATAAATTCAGAGATTATTTAGAGCCCTCTGCCAAATAACGTTTTCAAAACAACAAGTTAGCAATTGAAACTACAGTTCAAATCAGAAATTCTTTTGTAACCGCCATAGACTACAATATATATTTAATGTATACTTATTTATAACGGGTATGTTAGAAATCGTTTTTTAATTATTTTAAAAAAATTCTTTACAAACCATAGTTCCTCGGTGTATAGTTAAGGCACAGATAAAGCAAAAGCATTTTGCTATGCCTTTTTTAGCTTTATAATGATATCTGCACCCGACACGCATCTCGCAGAACTGCGTACCACGTCGGGTCTTTTTAATTTTTGGAAATAATTATGCTTAGAAAAGATCATTCTCCAGCCATGGATATCCCGGCACAAATTGAAAATCTGAAAGAAAATAAACTCATTATAGAAGATGAAGCAGAAGCGACTCTTATCCTTCAACGAATCTCTTACTATCGGCTTATCAAAGCATATGGGCCTTACTTCAAAGGAAAATATAGTAGCGTTTTTCGTCCAGGGACAACTTTCAATCAGATTTACAGGGTTTATGAATTTGATGATCACCTCAGACACCTTCTTATGCCATATCTGCAGGAAATAGAGATAACTTTAAGATGTCAGATATCTAATTATTTTTGTGTCAAATATGGTTCTCTAGGTTATCTTGATGCCTCTAATTTTGATGAGGATGCATCACACAGTTCACTGAAAGCTAGAATCAATACTGGTTACGAACTGTCAAAAGAATCTCCCATCATAAAAAACTTCCAGGAGAATTATAAGGATTCAAAAGTTCCTCTATATGCTGGAATTGAAGTATTTACTTTTGGCACACTTGCCCGTTTTTATAAGGCCATGAAAAAAGAAGATCGAATAGCCATAGCATCTATGTATAAAGGAGTAAATGAAAAATACCTATCGAGTTGGCTGGTCAGTATTGGATATGTAAGAAATCTTTGCTCACATTTTAACAGACTTTATAAAAAGAATCTTACAAAGAAACCTCTGTTATACAAAAAAAAGCAGGATAAAGGTGTAGATAATTCCAGACTTTACGGTGTATTATGCTGTATGCGATATCTCCAGCAGTCACCCGAAAAATGGCTGACCTTCGTAAATTCCTTAAGGGATCTTCTTGAAGAATACAAAGATTGTGTAACTCCTGAGGGCATAGGATGCAACCAGGATGATTGGGCAGAAAGGCTACTTGATCAGATACCCGATTCTCATCTTGGAAAACTCTATTTATTAGCTTAAATCTCTAAATAATAGCACTACCAAAGAACATTTTTATGGTAGTGCTTTTTTTATCATCATATAATGTTTTAGCCATAAATCCTTTTTATATGGAAGAAACCTGTTTCTCTTTATCACGGATCCACTCAGCTTTTTCTTTTGTCACGACCTGGACCAAAGGGCCGCCGTATTTCCGGTAAGAGGCCCCAACAGGAGCCCTGTTGACCGCTTTATAAGCCTCCATTCCCAGCTTTTCTCCATACAATTCCAGTAATTTACCTTTTGCATCCTCTGCGTTTTTTCTGATTATTGTCTTGTCCTGACTATATATCACGATCATCAATCTCACCTCATAAATCACTCTTTTGCTGATTCTTGTCAGTTTGGGACAAACATCCTGTAACTTCCGGACAGTGGTTCCTACATTATCCGGACAATAGTTTTTGTATTATCCGGACAGGATACCTGTCCCAAGCTGACAAGATGACATCATTTATTAGTATAGCCGTTTTCCTCCGGCTTGTCATCCTCGGCGTCAGCCGGGCTGAACTCCACTACCGGTCTGCGGGATGGCCCTTTAAGATTAAATCGATATGCGTTACGTACAATACGGTCCAGGACCGCATCTGCAATTGTTGGGTCCTTGAAAACTGAACACCATTCCTTTACGGGAAGCTGTGCCGAGATTGCTATGGATTTATGGTGGAAATATCGTTCTTCTGCGACCTCCAGGAAATCCTGCGTCATTCCAAGATCCAGCTGTTTCATACCGAAATCATCCAGCAACAGGAGGTCGGGTTTTACAAGATCCTTCATCAGTTTGTTGTATGACCCGTCGCCTTTTCCGATCATGAGATCTGTAAGGAGACGGGTGACACGGTAGCTCCTGACGCTTAATCCCCTCACACAGGCTTCACGGCCAAATGCGGAAAGAAGATAGGTCTTCCCCACTCCTGTTGCACCTGTGAGGATGAGATTGCTGCCGTTTTTTACCCACTCGCAGTTAGATAGTCTTGCGACATCGGCTTTTTTCAGCTTGCGGACCGGGTCGTAATCCAGTTCTGCGAGGTTGGCTGTTGGATCACGGAGCTCCGCCCTTTTGATCAATCTTTTGATCTTCGCTTTCTGCCTTGCAGTGTATTGGGCGTTGACGATCATCCCGAGACGGTCGTCAAAGGGAAGATCTTCCGAAGCAGGAAGCTCATCCTGTCTGGCGTACTCCAGCCGCATGGCATGCAGCTTCATACCTGTGAGTTGCTCTGCTGTTTGATAGTTCATGATGTGTCCTCCTTTTCATTTCCATTCTCCGATACGGAGATTTTCATGGTATGGAGTTGGAGTGTCCGCATCGGAGCTATCGTTTACGGGATGCTTATCCTGACCGTTTTTCAGGATATTCTTGAGTGTAGTATATGTGACTGAATTCAGGGATAACGCTTTTATGCACGCACGTTCAACGCGGACGCTGTCGTAGGTGCGGCTGAAGTTGATCACCGCCATACAGGATTTATACGCCTGTTCTTCGAACTCTGCGTTGTCCAGAAGCGCATTGACAAAGCGTGCTGTATTCCTGCCAATCTGTTGAGCCCTGCGGCGATAATAGGCACCGTCATAGCGATTGAATTCTGCCACGGCCTTGTGATTCTCCGGCATATGTTCGAACTGGGTCGCATAGCGTCTGCCGCTGAAACGGCGCTGGTGGATAGCAATCCGATTGTTCATGCAGTCTAAGATCTCGATCTTTTTCGCATAGGCATGGATGAACACGCTCTGTTTGTAATACATGTATGGGACAGAATAATAAAACCCGTCGTATCGAACATGGTAGTTATTATTGACGCTTGGTACCGGCACCGTTTCAAACGACTCGAATGTATCTTTGGGGAGCGGTCTGAGCAACGGTTTATCCAATGCCTCAAACACGCTCTCCCTGGAACCAGGCCTGTGCTTGAAACTCTTTTTGGCAAGATTCAGGATCCGTTCACGCACATCATGGTTCAGTGCCTCAAAGCTGTAGTAGATCTTTCCTTTCAGCCATTCGAGGAGCCAGGTCTCAAGCCAGCCGATGCCGGATTCTACAGCGGGCTTGTCCTTGGGTTTCCGGATCCTTGCGGGTATGATCGCCACCTGATAGTGTCTGGCCAGAGCCATGTATGCCTGGTTGATCTGCGGATCATAAAGGCTTGTATGGATGACAGCCGTTTTACAGTTGTCCGGGACAAGTATCTTCGGGAGACCGCCATACCAGGCAAAAGCGTCCAGATGTGCCTGATTCCAGTTCATCTGGGTCTCGTCAGGGAAAGCCTCCACGAAGGGATATGAACTTTCGGCCATCGTGGTCACAAAAAAGTGTGCTTTATGGAGCTCACCGGTAGCGTAATCCATTACGCAGTCAAGGGTATCGCCCATCCAATCGATGAACAACTCTTTTCCGGGTTCCCGCTCCTGAGCCATGATGACGTTTTTACCGGTAGCATCTTTCCAGTCGTTATATTTGGCACAAAACCGACTATAACTGTAACCTTCGGGATTAGCAAGTCTGTATTCCTCTTCCCAGATATACTGAAGATTGATACGCCTGCTGGATTGTAGCCGTGCATGAATCGCTTCCCAGTCAGGTTCTTCTTTGACCTGTTTGCGGCCAAAAGACTCAGGGTAGATCAATTCTTTAACTCTATCTAACGGAAGCACTATTGCATCTTCATATGTGAGATCACAGGCTTTTCATCTCTTCAGAATCTCGCCGACTGTTGTTTTAGAACACCCCACAGCGTCAGAGATCTCGCGGAGCTTAAAGTTCATTTCCCTCAAACGAAGGATTTCTACGATTTTCATTGTTTCCAGACACCTCATTTCAGGACCTCCTTAGAATGTATTTCATACATTCTAACGAAGCCATATGGAGATGTCATCTGTCCGGATGTTTTAGGAATCCTTGTCCGGGTGTTACAAGAATGCTGTCCGAGTGTTGCAAGAATCATCACTCTTTTTGATGATGCGGACTGCCCTCCGCAAAAGACAGCCCGTTGTTAAGTTTTACATCGCTTTTTTATCTGCTGCACATCTAAAACATACCTATATCGAGTATAACAGTGTGTTTTGTAGCTGCCAACCCTTTTATTTATCCTCTCAAATAAAAAAAGGCTCTCTTTAAAGAGAGCCTTTTCCGTAACATCAAATCTCAACATCTATCTCTGTCCCGGATTTCAACATAACCGTAAGGCAACCTTCCCGGACAGTGACTTTTCCGACCAGCCTTCGTACCAGTTTCTCGTTCCATTCCAAAACCTCAGTTTCCTGTTCATCAAGGAATGCGATCAGATCTTCCAGTTGCTCCTCCTTCCCTTTCTCTATTGCACATCCGGCAAGGATCGTCTGCTTCTCTTTGCGTAAGAGCAGGATCTCATCAGCAAGTTCATCATAATCCAGACGATCCGCTGTACGGCTGAGCAGTTCCTCCTGCAATTCCTTTAGCCTACTTTCGATCTCCTCCAGTCTGCCGGTCTTTTCCTCCGTGATGACTGAAGTCGCGCTCTCTTTAAGTCCCTCCAGGACCGATGATCTCTTTCCCAATAATTTGTTGAGAGCCCTTATCACTCCGTCCTGCAGTACTTTTTCTTTGATGGTCGGAGCGTCACAGCCTTTCTTTGGTCCGTGCTCTACCCTTGTGCAGCATCTCCAGACGTCGTTGTGTCTTCCATGACTCTTCCAGGCTACGCGCCGATAGGTATCACCACATTTCTCACAGAAGGTGATTCCCGATAAAGCGTACTTGTTACTGTAATTTCTCCTTTTTTTTCCGCCGCAGCTCCTGAGGTTCGAACGTCTCCTTTTTTCCTCCTGGGCTCTCATGAACACATCCCTTGGAATGATCGCTTCATGACTGTTTTCCACATAATACTGTGGAACAATGCCGCTGTTCTTCACTCTTTTTTTGGAAAGAAAATCGACCGTATATGTTTTCTGGAGCAGGGCATCTCCAATGTATTTTTCATTGCTCAGGATCTGATGGATGTTTGAAATGGTCCATGTCCTGTTCCCTGCCCCGTTCAGGATCCCGTCGGCCTCAAGGCCCGCCTTGATCTCCCTGTAGGTTGCGCCATCAAGGAATTCATAATAAATCCTCTGGACAACCGCTGCCTGCTCTTTGTCCACGATGAGATCACCTTCCTCATTTTTTGTATACCCGAGGAACCGGTTATGATTGACCTGTACTTTCCCCTTCTGGTAGCGGTACTGCATCCCCAGTTTGACGTTCTGTGACAGGGACTGGCTCTCCTGCTGGGCAAGGGAGGCCACCCTTTTGATTTCGCCTTTTGTGCGCACGTCGGGCCGGCACCGTACCCGAGCTGGTATCCCCTGGAAAAGTACATCCCCCCTGGCCATCTATATGAAAAATCTCACCGATTGATGAATCATTCATCATTTCCTGAGATTTCTTGCTTTCAATATCAATTAGGTAATTATAGGAGTTGGCACGAAAATGCCAACAAAATCGATTCTTAGTTATTTGAGATGGATCAGCTGTGCGTTTGCCATCAGGCGTTTGCGCAGCGTCTCCGCCAGGTGCCTGTCCGCACCCATGTCTTTCCACTCGGAAAGTTTCCTGTTGGTCACGATGACCAGACTGTGTGTTTCAGAAAGAAATGTAATTGCTTTGTAAAATGTCGTAAGTTCTTCATCTGTCGGTGTAAGGTAGAACACGTCATCGATGATGATCATGTCGCTCTTAAGGAGCTTCTTCCACTGCGGACTCTGATTTCGGATCGCAAGGAGCAGATCCTCCTGTGTGATGTACTGGACCTTCGCCAGCTTTACCAAAGCATACCCGCCGATCTCAGTTGCAAGGGATGTCTTCCCGGTCGCGCAGTCTCCGACGATCACGAAGTTCTCCATTATGTTTCTGAAATCGATCTGCTCGATCCTCTGCAGCTGCCACTGCAAGCCTTTGGTGATAGTGGTGTGGTCAAAGGTCTTGTCAGGCAGATGGGATTCGTGTCGGAGGGTATCTTTCTTTTTGGCTTTCCGCATCTCGATCTCAGTATGGAAGATATTATACAGATACTCCATGTTGGAAACGGTCTCATCCGTGATGTCGATCCTGCCCATTGCCGTGTTCCAAAGGCCGAGCGTCCTTGCCATCTCACGCAGTTCTGTTACCGTTGCCACCTCAGCACCTCCTCCCTGATCTCCTCCGCGCGGTCTTTGTAATGACGGTAGGAATAGGTTGAAACGAACTTCCGTGCTGTCTCTTCCCCGTAGCGGCAAAGGAGAAATGCGGTCAGTTCCTTCACGGAGCAGATGTCTTCCGCCACGCAGAACTCAAAGCCATCCACGATCTGTTCCTCTATGTAATACTTTTGCATCCTGCGGATCCGGTTGCACTGGGGATAGACGTACCGCGGGGATCGTTTCCGGAGTTTCGCGAAGAATTCCTTTGCGACCTGATAGTCCTTGTAATCCAGCAGCAGTTCTTCCTCGATGGACAAAGCCTTCTCAGCCTTTGGGAGAGTGACGGAATTGCCCTCGCCGTCCGGGATCGCATGCTTGCAGATCAGATCGTTCGTCAGTGCGTGATAGATGAGAAGCGTCCTGCCGTGCTTTTCTGCTCTGACCCGATCGTCTTCATGGACTTTGTCTGCCGGAATTTCATACCAGTTCCGTTTGAACTCGATGACATTCTTATCCGACGTAAGTACCTGACATCATCGTTCTTCCGCTCGTAGACATGCTGCAGTTTCAGATACTCATTCACGAACATGTCCCTTGGGATCTTCTTGGTCCGTTCATTGACCTGCCCATTCCCGAAGCTGTCAAGCCAGGCGAGGCAGCTCATGTTGAGTTCATCGATCCCGTGATAGACCCGACCGTCCAGGAAATCTCTCTTGACTGTGCCCACGGCATTCTCTACTTTGCCTTTGTTATGTAAATCTTTACATAACAAAGGTTATGACAAGATATTTGT
>DLBH01000085.1 GCA_002494165.1 Lachnospiraceae bacterium UBA7026
GAGCCCACCGGTAACCTGGACTCCTCCACAGGAGAGGAGATCATGAAGCTCTTCCACGAACTCCATGAGCAGGGTAATACCATCGTCCTCATCACCCACGATGAGAATGTGGCCAACCAGGCCAGGAGAAAGGTACGGATCAAGGACGGGGTTGTGGAAGAAGTACTGGAATATCAGGGATAATTTCTTGCAAAGAAATCATGCATTTGTTATAATTATTTATTGACTGCGGATTTAAGGGCTGACAAGCCCTTGTAAGGCCGCCTGTTTCAATAAATTGTTCTTATTTTATAATATTTTCAGGAGGAATATAACACATGCATTGGTCCGAGAAGATTGCCAAGGATATTATCAAAAGATCTCCGGATAAAGAAGAGTATGTCTGTGCCGCCGGCATCAGCCCGTCCGGTTCCATTCATATCGGTAATTTCCGGGATATAGCCACAAGTTATTTTGTATATAAGGCATTGGTCAAACAAGGCAAAAAAGCCCGTCTTCTTTTTTCCTGGGACGAATTCGACCGTTTCAGGAAGGTTCCGGTCAATGTCAAAGAGATTGCTCCTGAACTGGAGGATGAGATTGGCAAGCCCTACGTGGATGTAAAAGACCCCTTCGGCTGCTGCGGCTCCTACGCAGAGCATTTTGAGAAGGAGTTTGAGAAATCCTTAAGCCGTTTCGGCATCAAGGTGGACTTCCGCCGCCAGAGTGAGCTCTACCGGTCCGGCAAGTATGCAGAACACGTGATCACGGCCATCCAGCAGAGAAAAGAGATCTTTGACATTCTCGATAAGTTCCGCCAGCAGGTTGCCACCGATGAGGAGAGGGAAGCCTACTATCCGGTCAGCATCTACTGTCCGGTATGCGGCAAGGATGAGACCACCATCACATCCTGTTCCGAGGACGGAAGCAATTGTGAGTACACCTGTAAGTGCGGCCACAGTGGCCACTGGGATTTCCGCAAGGACTTCAACTGTAAGCTGGCCTGGAAGATCGACTGGCCCATGCGCTGGATGTATGAGGGCGTCGATTTCGAGCCGGGCGGAAAAGACCATGCCAGCCCCGGCGGCAGCTACGATACCAGTAAGATCATCGCTAAGAAAATCTACGGGATCCAGGCCCCCATGTTCAAGGGCTATGAGTTCATCGGCATCAAGGGAACTACCGGAAAGATGTCAGGCTCCACCGGTCTTAACCTGACTCCGGAGACCCTGCTGAAGATCTACCAGCCGGAAGTCATCCTCTGGCTTTATGCCAAGTCTGAGCCCAACAAGGCTTTTGACTTCTGCTTTGATGACGAGATTCTCCGTCAGTACTTTGAGTTTGACAAGATGCTGAAGGTCTACCAGGCCGGCAAGGGCAAGAACCTTCAGAATATTCAGGATATTATGTACAACTGCCTGATCGAGGGCAGGGACCTCTATCCGGTACCCATGCAGCAGATCGTCAACTTCGGCTCTGTAGTGGACTTTAACCCGGATATGCTGGAGGTGGTTTTCGAGAAGATCGGGACCCCCTACAAGAAGGAAGAGTTCTTAGAGAGACTGGACCTGGCCAGGTACTGGCTGGAGGTATGCTCTCCCGAGAACATGAACACTCTTCTGGGCTACAGGAACTGGGAATATTACAACACTCTCAGTGATGTTGCCCACAGGGAGATTGCCCTTCTTCATGACTTTATCGCAAAAGGAGACTATGACCTGGATGGGCTGAATACATATATTTACGCCATTCCCAGAGAAGCTGACCCTGACTTTGACGAGGCCAACAAGAAGGCCGTCCAGGCCCAGTTCTTTAAGGATGCCTACCAGCTGATGATCGGCAAGCCGGCAGGCCCCAGGCTCTACCTTTTCCTCTATGCCGTAGATCCCCAGCGCTATCTGAAGCTGCTGGACTTCTCCACTCCCCAGACGGAGGAGGAAGTCAGACTTGCCGCAGAGGCCAAGGCTGAGGCAGAGAGAAAGGCAGCCGAGGAAGCGGCAGCCAGAGAGGCGGCCCTCAAGGCTGCAGAGGAAGAAGAGGCCAGAAAGAAGGCCGTCGCCCCGGTCAAGGACCAGATTGATATGGATGCCTTTGACCGGCTGGATATGCGAGTATGCAAGATCGTGGAATGCGAGGTAGTCAAAAAGGCCCGCAACCTGCTGAAGCTTACTTTGTTTGACGGTCTTGGAGAGCGAGTGATCGTCTCCTCCATCCGCGACGATTACAAGCCGGAGGAGCTGGTCGGGAAGAAGATTATCGTTCTGGCTAACCTGAAGCCGGCCAAGTTTGCCGGGACTGCCAGCAATGGTATGCTGCTGGCGGCTACCCATGACGACTGTGGCTGCAAGGTGATTTTCGTGGATGATTCCGTACCGGAAGGAACAGCAATCCACTAGAGGGCCAGGCCGGGACCACCATGATAAGAGAAATAAGAAGGAGGAAATTTTGAGGAATTTTCTCCTTCTTTCTTCATTAGGAATATTTGCCAGGTTACTCTTTGCCTGCCAGCTGGTCTGGTCAGCGGGGGTAGCGGCCCATTTTCACATGGGGGAGAAGATATATGACAGAAAATATGTATGGTAATAAAAAGATAGTGAAAGGCAGGAAGCCCCTTATTCTCATGCTGCTGGTCCTTATGGCGGCTGCCTGGGGGTTCAAGGCAGAGGTGAAAGCTGCCTTTCCCTATGACATGGATCAGAAGCCGGTGATTGCTGACTCTCTGTCAAAGGGTCCGGTGACGGTCTACGGGGACCGCTATGGAAAGAAGGAGCTTGACCAGCTGGATGGGAGTCTCCTGACCATCAGGGCCATGAAGGTGGCAGACCAGGCCGTCTATGGCATCTACCAGGCAGGAGACAAGAGTGGCAGGGGCTGGTTTCCCATAGGAATCTTTGTCCTTAATCCCGACTATGACCATGTCTATGCCACGGTGCGGGCTAAAACCAGGGCCTACACGGGTCCGGGCTGTAAGGAGAAACAGGGGACCATGGGAAAATATACCGGCATCATCTCCATCAGCAGGAAGGGGAAGGCCCGCCAGGTCATCTATGATGCCGGAAACTATTACAGAATCGGATGGATTAAAGGTAAGTCCTGGGCCAATACCCTCCACTATGACGGCCGGCCCAAAAAGATTCTGGCGGACGGCAGTTACAATTTCACCTGCGGCTACGGGTCAGATACAGGGGCAGCCGGAATGGTCTACCGGTTCCAGGCCAGCTATCAGCAAAAGGACCAGTATTATCTGAAGGATGAGGCGGCCGGTGTATATCTGACAGTCCGGTCTACCGGCAAGGGGACAGGTTTTGGGGTGAGCTTTGCCACGGAGCCAAAAAAAGGATCTCTCTTCCAGCTGATGAGAGAGGGTTCCGCCTACAGGATCCAGAGCTGCTTAAGCGGCAGTTATCTCTATGAAAATGCTGACGGCAAGCTGGTTTTAAGTCCAGGCAGAGGGCAGGAGGGCCTGTGGAGGATCCAGGCCACGGAAAAGATCCAGAATCCCGGAGACCCCTTTGTGCTGACCCAGTACGATCCCCAGTGGTGCGACAACTCCTATGGAAGCGAGGGCTGTATGGGGACGGCAGGATGCGGAATCCTGGCCCCTGTCAATGCGGTTTATGCCCTGACAGGCCAGTATATGGATGTCATGGAGCTGGCTGATTTTGCGGTGAGGGAAGAATACCGGGTAGAGGGCAGCGGAACGGCGGAAGGCATTTTCAAGGCTGCGGCCCTCCAGTATGGGGAGAAGTACGGTTTTGCCTGGGATGGATCCGGCGGAAAGATAAAGAAGCTGAAGAAAAAGCTGCTGGCCGGCGATGTGGCCGTAGCCCATGTGCCGGGCCACTATGTCTGTATCTCGGCCTATAATCCGGAAAACAATAAGTTCCTGCTGCTGGATTCCAACTGCCTGCCCAAAAGAGAGGACTCGCCCTACGGGGACTGGGTCAGCCAGACCAGGCTGGAGGAAGGATATCTGGCCGGCTACAAATATTTCTTCTATAAACTGGCTGACCGCTGAGAAAAGGGAGGAAGGAATCGTGAAAACAGGGGAGGACCTGAGACGGTCCATAGCTAGACTTGACCATAAAAGCTACGGTATGTACAAGAGCCTGACGGGCTCTTATCAGTTTAAGAATTATATACTTCATATTGACCATGTACAGGGAGACCCTTTCGCCTCCCCCTCCCGGCTTCGTTTTGAGCTGGGCCAGGCTGTCCATGGCTTTCCTGCCTCTTACCAGGACAGGAAGCAGAGGCGGCTGACCCTGGAGGATATGGTGTTAAGGCAGTTCCAGAGACAGTTAAGAGAACTGGACGCAGGAAGGATGGGGTCAGGCAAGAGTGGCAGAATCAGCTGCTGCCGGCCGGGCCAGACTATCCAGGAGCGGATTGCGGTAATTTTTTACAGAGACCGGCTGGAGGTTCGTTTTGAACTGGGTCTGCCGGCCAGGGGAAGGACTATTCTGGCCAGGGAGATGACAGACCTGGCCTTCAGGCTGCTGCCAGACCTCCTGGAGAGCAGCTTTATCTACGGGTCCTGGTCTGCCAGGGATAAAAAAAGACTGGAGGAAGCGGTCCGGCTATCAGATAACCAGACCTTCATCCGGGAGGAACTCAGGAGGAGGGGCCTGGCGGCCTTCGTGGCGGACGGGGCTCTTTTACCCCGGGAAAGCGGGGTTTCCGACAGACCCATGAGAGGGGCGGTTCCCTTCTCTTCTCCGGAGAGTCTCCGGATCAGCCTGGACCTGCCCCACGGGGGCCCTCTTACCGGCATGGGGATTCCGGAGGGAATCACCGTCATAGCCGGAGGCGGCTACCATGGCAAATCCACTCTGCTGAAAGCTTTGGAGCAGGGGGTCTATAATCATATAGCCGGTGACGGAAGAGAGTATGTCCTGACCAGGGACGACGCAGTGAAGATCAGGGCGGAGGATGGCAGGAGTGTCAACCACACTGACATTTCCCTCTTTATCAGCAACCTGCCGGGAGGCCAGGACACCAGGGATTTTACCACGGAGAATGCCAGTGGCAGTACGTCCCAGGCGGCCAACCTGATTGAGGCCCTGGAGACCGGGTCCAGGCTGCTGCTCTTAGATGAGGATACTTCAGCCACCAACTTTATGATCAGAGACCAGGTCATGGCCAGACTGGTCACCGATGACCAGGAGCCCATCTGTACTCTTCTGAGGAGGATAAGAGGTCTCCGGGAGAAAGGAGGAATCTCCTTCATCCTGGTGGTGGGAAGTTCGGGAGACTATCTTTCTGTGGCAGACCTGGTTCTCCAGCTTGACCACTATCGGGTAAAGGATGTGACCCTGGCTGCCAGGGCCATCTCAGACCAGTCAGGTCTGACAGGCCAGTACCCGGCAGGGGAGGAGACCTACCGGGAGAGACCCCGGATTCTGGCGGCCGGCAGACCGGGCAGGACCAAGTGCAAGACTTCCGGAACAGATTCTGTTATCATTGACCGGGAAGTGATTGACGTGAGGTATCTGGAGCAATTGACAGAGCCGGAGCAGACTGTGGGTCTGACCTATCTGACAGCCTTGATTTATGCCAGGAAGACCGGGCCGGAGAATCTGAAGGCTCTTGTGGACCGGCTCTATGACAGGATAGAAAAGGAAGGTTTTCTCAGTGTAGTACCTCCAAATTACCCGGGAGGCCAGCCTGCCCTGCCCAGAAAGGCAGAGCTGATGGCCTGTCTGAGCAGATTCCGGATACTGAAAATGAAAACGGTGTAAAAGTATGTAGATTTGGTGAAGAGAATTGTTAATTTTCTGCATTAGTGATACATTATTAAGTGACAAATCTTAGATGATGCATACGTGAAATCTAATTAGAACTACAGAAACGAGAAAGGAATAACAATTATGAAGAAAAGATTATTGGGCGCTGGAGTGGTATTATTGACATTTTGTCTGCTGGCCGGCTGCGGCAGTTCCAAGTCCGGGCAGACATCCTCAGAGGCGACGACAGAAAGTGCCATGGCTAATGTTCCCGAGTACAAGGAGGTTGTGATTGATCATCCGGAGGAATATGTTAAGCTGGGCCAGTACAAGGGCCTCACTGTAGACAGTATTTCCTCAGAGGTTACTGATCAGGATGTGGAGAACGATCTTGAGAGCCTTGCTGAGAGTTATACAGAGTATCCGGAGGTTACGGACAGGAAGGATGTCAGAAAGGGAGACTTTATTAATGTTGATTATGTCTGCGTGATAGATGGCAAGGAGAATGAGCTTTACAGTGATACGGACATCGACATTGAGATCGGTGAGAATGAGCTTCTTGGCGAGGGCTTTGAGGATGTAAAACTCGATGATCAGCTGGTGGGTCATAAGGTTGGTGATACCATCAAGGTAACCTATAGCTTCCCCAAGGATTATGATGACGCGGAAGTGGCAGGTAAGAACTGTGAGCAGACCATAACCATCAAAAAGATTTCCGAGAAGAAGGTACCCGAGATCAACGATGCATTTATCCAGGAGAATACAGACTATAACACTGTAGACGAGTATAAGAAGGCCAAGAAGACGGAGCTCGAGGAGGCAGCCAAGGAAGAGGCAGACCAGACAGCCAAGGAGAATCTCTGGAATGCCATCCTTGAGAACGCAGAGATTATTAAGGATTTCCCGGAGGATATGACCAGCCAGGAGAAGGATAATCTGATTGCCAGCCAGGCTGAGACCGCAGAGGCTTACGGTGTGAGTGTTGAAGAGCTTTTCTCTACCTACTATGGCATGAATCTGGAAGACGCTGCCGTTGATAATCTTAAATATGAGTGTGTGATCAAACTGCTGCAGAAAGAGCTGAACATTGAGGTAAGCGACCAGGAGGTCGCGGACTATGTTGACGAGCTTGTCAAGAGTGAAGGCTATGAGAGCAAGGAAGCCCTTTACGAGGCTGGCCTCACAGATGAGAGTGTAGTATACAGTCTCACTTATGATAAGATTTCCGATGCCCTTCTTGCAGAGAGCAAGATCAATATCGTGGAGGCTCCGGAAACAGAGTACGGCATGGAGGACCTCTTTACAGAATAGGCCCGGGCTGAGACTGCATATTTCTCATAATTCTACGTAATAATATTCACATTTTATATGACTCCCTCTGATATACTTAAGGTATATTGGAGGGAGTTTATGCTTTCACAGATTAATGATTTATGGAAAAAATATAAAAAGGATCATGACTATGTCAGTGAGGTTGAGATTTCGGGGATCAGCTTTGATGCCGCTGACGGAGTGGAGGCATCCTTCGATCTTATGGAGATGCTGGAGGGTAATTATGTCCTCCACCTGACCAGGAGATTCCCTGTCTACCGCAGCGAGTTCGTCCATTTTCTGCTCATGCATGAGTTCACCCATCTCTATGATTTCCTGACCTACCCGGGGCCCAGACCGGGCATTGAGGACCTGAAGGAAAGGGACCGGAGGGAAGAAAATGTCAATACGGCTTCGGACCGGAAGATCTTCGGGGTCTACGGGGAGATTAATCTGCCGGAAAAGCCCTCCGGGGACAACCCCTTCGAGGGGGACACAGGCAAGCGGCTCTTTGACTATATGAATACTTATTCAGAGTACCATGCCTGCCAGACAGCCTTTAAGGATGTCATGAGGAATCTAAGGCCCGGCACAGCCATTGATGTGGATAAGAATCAGGTGCCGGCACCCTTCCGTGACATCTCCATAAAAAGGATGCTGAGCGGATGTCTTAGAAAAGCCCACGGGGCCTACCAGGAATTTGCCGTCATGCTGCTGCCCCAGATTTTTGTTATCTACTTCAGGCAGATCATGTATATTTTCGGTTACCTGTCCTTTTTCGACCATGCCAGTGACATCCTGTCCCAAACTTTTGATGTCCTGAAAATCGACAGTAACAGGGAGGATTATTTCCGGCTTTTTGAGGTCCTGAAGACCAGGGATATCGACAGGATTCTGGAGTACAGTAACAAGATCTACAGTGATTCCTATGTACCCTTTGTCAAAAATTTTATCAGGAGGACCTATGATCCCTCCCTCTACACGGAGGAAGAACTGGACCAGATTACTCCTGATAATTACCATGATTTCGCGGAGACTATGGCCAACCGTAAGGGAGGCCGGCTCTGGAGCGGCAGGGTGAGTCCTGTCTATGGGGTCAATGATGTCAATAAAGCTTACGGGGCTGTAGATGTGGATACCATCAAAAAGATGATCGGCAGAAATAAGTCCTAGCCTGCGGAAGACTATCATGGAAGAATAAAGCCATAGCCCGTGGGATACTATCATGGAAAAGTATAAATATAAACCAGCTGAGATGATCGGACAAGAAAAAAAGCCAGGCTGTTATGCAAAAGATTCATAACAGTCTGGCTTTTTTATAAACAGCAGGTTAATTGTCGAATCGGCGGGTTTAAGCCCATAATCGGCCGGCCAGGGACGTATTATCCCTTTGCCAGATTAGACTGACGGTTTCCTTCTTTTGTCAGCTTATGTGCTGATCTTTGGCCTTTGTTAAATTATTTAATGGTTTTCATCCATTCCTGTAAACTGAGAGACTCTGTCCTGGGTTTTGCCGGAGGCAGGTCCAGGTCCCGGTTGTTGCAGAAATTCTCCATGCTGCAGCTGGCACAGCTGGCGCAGTCACCACAGTCAGGACAAGTTGCTTCTTCGGCAGTCTTAGTATCGTCAAAAAGCTCATCCCCGCTCTTGAAACCGAAAGCCGGGTGGAAGTCGAACTTGATGGCACCCACAGCGATGCCCGGGCCTACGGCCCGCTTAATCATGGCAATGCCTTCGTTGCCAAAACCGGCACAAAGCTCCAGAGCCGTACAGCCCTTGGCCACCAGTTCTTTGGCCACCTCCACTGCCTGGGAATAGTTGGCACAGCCTACAACATTCATGTTAATATCCGTAGATGGTATCTCCGCACGCTGCTTCTGTGGGTCCAGACCAGGTGCCACATAAATAAAAGCACATTCAAACATAATTATTCACCCCCGTAATAATAGTATTATAACCTAAATAAAATGGGGTGCTTGTGCTATTCCCCATCAGTTCTGATAAAATGCGGGAAAGGTGGCCTCTATGGATTATTACCATAATAATGACCAATATTTCTCATTTGAAGGCAGGATATGGTGATAAACTGAAAAGAAATATATCTTCTATAAAAAGAAGATTCCTTTGTAACCTGTCGGAGATGATTACATGATAGTTCAGTTATTTACAGGAGGCAATTATGCTTAGATTTTATATCCTCGACACGGGTTATCTGAAGACGGACAAGAATAATGTGGTGGCTAATTCCACCATAGCAACAAGGAGTAACCCTGACGTAAAACACACATTTTATAATCTGCCGGTCATGTGTATCCTGATCCAGCATGACAATGGCTGGATTCTCTATGATACCGGCAGTAATATGAATGCCATGAAGGGTCATTGGGCGCCGGATATCGCAGACGCCTATGATCTTCATCAGACAATCGAGCAGAACCTGGAGGTGCAGCTGGCCCTGGTCGGTCTCCGTCCTTCAGACATAGATACGGTGGTTCTGTCCCATATGCATTTTGACCATACTGGCAATGTCCACCTTTTTAAGCATGCGGATATCTATGCGCCCAAGGCGGATTTTGAGTATGCCCAGACCATGGTCAGAGTGACCAACGATTACACCCAGTGGGTGGGGTACTGTAAGAATGACCTGGATGTGGTAGTGGACCATTACCGGCTGGTTGAGGATGATTTCGAACTGGTTCCCGGTGTGGAAGTGGTGAATCTTCCTGGTCATACGCCAGGTCTGCTGGGGCTGATTATCCACCTGGAAAAGGAAGGAACCTTTGTATTCCCCATGGATGCGGTTTACACCATGGAAATCTATGGCCCGCCAGGAAAGGCTTCCGGTCTCCTGGGTCAGAGACCAGAGTATTTTAAGTCCATTGAGCGGGTACGTTATCTGACCAACAAGTACCATGCGACCATGATTCCTGCCCACGACTGGGATCTCTTCCAGACCTTAAAGAAGGCACCACTTTACTATGAATAATCAGGAGGGCAGGGAGATCACAGCTTGTTAACCGTCATGAGTAATAAGCAGAAATATTTTGCTGATTATCATGGGAAAAACTGTGGAGTGTCGTAGAAAATAAGCAAAATATAGATTGAGAATCAAACAGTCATTCATGTCTGTGTTCCGTTTGAAGAAAAGGACAAACGGAACCTGTCAGACCTGGATGACTGTTTTGTTCTTTTTTGGCACATAATGATGGGCCGGCTCTATTGATAATTGGTTCCGTCTGTGTTAGCATGCGGGAAACCTGGCCCGGCCGGGCCATACGGGAAGCTGCAACAGATGTAAGGACAGGCTGCAGTCCGCTGCAGTTGTAAAAAGAAAGGAGTTCCGGCATGAAATATATTGAATTCAGTAAGAATAAAAAAGACTTATCCCAGATTATCGTGGGTCTTATGAGGATTGACAAGATGACACCGGATGAGCTGGCCCGTCTGATCGATGGAGCCCTGGATGTGGGCATTAATGCCTTTGATATCGCCGATATCTATGCGGGCGGCGGCTGTGAATCCCTCCTGGGAGAGACCCTGGCCCGCAGGCCTGACTTGAGAGAGAAAATGTGGATCCAGTCCAAGTGTGGCATAAGGGATGAAGGCTTTGTCTATTTTGACTTTTCCAAAAAGCATATTCTTGAGGCAACGGACCAGATCCTTCAAAGACTGAAAGTGGACCATATCGACTCCCTGCTGCTCCACAGACCGGATGCCCTCATGGAGCCGGAGGAGATCGCTGAGGCCATAGACCAGCTGGTCAAGGCCGGCAAGGTGGTTGATTTTGGCGTTTCCAACATGAACCCCATGATGATCGAGCTGGTTAAGAAGGAAGTAAAAACACCCATTATGACCAACCAGCTGCAGCTGTCCGCAGCCTTTACCCCCTCCCTTAACGCAGGCTTCCATGTGAACATGGAACAGGATGCCGGCATCGTCAGGGACAGCAGTATCTTCGAGTACTGCAGGCTCCATGATATCGTTATCCAGGCCTGGTCTCCCCTCCAGCATGGATATTTTGAGGGAGTATTCTTAGGCAGCGACAAGTATCAGGAGCTTAACAAGGTCCTCGACCGGCTTGCGGCAGAGAAAGGGGTTACGCCTACAGCCATAGCCTTTGCCTGGGTGCTGCGCTATCCGGGCCGGATGCAGGCAGTGACAGGCACCACAAAGGTTAGCAGGATTAAGGAGGCAGCCCTGGCCACAGAGATTGAACTCAGCCGTAAGGAATGGTATGAGGTCTACCTGGCCGCGGGAAATGACCTGCCATAAGATGCCAGAATATCACAGGATGCAATAATACTATAAAATATCATAATGCCATAATTATTACAGCCTTCACAGGACGGTAAAAAGGCAAGCGTCGCAGTAACATTCTCGCCCATTCATAAATAATGGGAAGATCGTGACTGCGACGCATTTTTTGCTTTATAGGAGAGTTTGGTTTTTCTAAAGTGAATGGATGAATAAAAATATACTTATGACGGCTACAGCTATACACGCAAGCCCTACGTACAGAATAATATTAGATGAATCACCATGGCTTTCAAGTATGTGAGCATCCTGTGGCTTATCAGGATTATAGCATACCGTCAGTGATTCCCCCTCTTCATGAGCAGCCGATGATGGAGAACTTTTGAAGGAAACCAGCTGTCCATTTACCTTATACTCAACAGTATATATGTAAGAGGTATCATACCTATAATCGCCTGTGCCAGCCTCCTTTTTGCGAATAGTCCTTTTGTCAACTTTCGTAATCGTGCCCTCAGTACGCTCTGACCGGCGTTTATTTTGGGCATTGTGGATTGGATAATTAATAAGAAGAACGATTCCCAAAATAAATGAGCCCAGGCCTAAATATAAAAATGTCATTGTTCTACCTCCCTTTTTCAACTCTAACAGGCTGTGAATAGTAATAAAGTAAAAAAATTTAATTTTATTAAGTATAGTGAAAAAAGGTAAAGGTGTCAAGGAATCCCCAATCCCGCTCACGCTGGCTGTCGCAAAGGGAAAGACCCTCTTCCCGTTAAAGATGGACAGGCTCCCGCAGTGAACTTCCAGATTTTCCACAAGGAAGGGGGCTGCCGCTAGTGCGACAGCCCCCTTCTGTATCTATATAATTCTTACAAGACCCACCCCCCGGAAAGACTTGTAAGTTAGATGATGGCGATAGGTCTTACAAACATACCGGTAGCGCCCCGGACCTTGGATACGTTACAGATGAAGCAGAACTCATAAACCTTGTCTCTGGCCAGCTCGTCTAACTGGACAAATTCCAGGATGTGAACACCCTGCTGGATCAGCAGATAGTGGTGTACCGGCTGGGGATGGTTGGGGATAGAGGTAGATCCGTCGGCATTAAAACCATCGATGCAGGCCATGTCATCGCCTACCAGGATGGCGCCGCCTTCCTCAACCAGGTATCTTGCCGCACTCACACCAAGTCCGGCGTCACCGCAGGCATTGTTGGGCCAGTCATCGCCAAGACGAACCATAACGGCATCGCCGGGCTTAAGCTCAACGCCTTCCCACTTGGCACAGCCTTCGCAATCCTCAGCAGTAACGATATAGTTGTTGGGCAGGGAAGCCACACCCTTGTAGCCGGCCATATCCAGCAGGACACCTCTCATAACCATAGGAGGTGTGGATGTGATGTCACACCGGGTCGGTCCGAAATTGGTGCAGTGGGCATCGCCGCTGAAGCCGTTATACCAGTGGTTGTCATCGCCTGTGGAGAAATGGCAGAGTGCATCCATGTGGGTTCCAATGTGCATGGAAGTGGACATCATCTCAGTGTTGAGGCCCATGTGGTACTCGGCAGCGTTGGTGGGCTCAGACAGCCATTCACCCTCTTTGTACCAGTTTACGCTGGCGTCAATATTGGAATCTGCCATGTTCTGCCGTCCCTTGGGAGAAGCATAGGCCAGAAGCTCAAAGCCGGTATGGCCCGGCCATACAGGCATGCCTTTGAAACGTTCGGTCTCCAGGTCGTATACCTTACCCTCTTTGATCATGGAAATGGCCGCAAGCACGGAAGCAGCATTGATTTCCTTGGCAGCGCCGATCTCGTCACCCTTTCCGTATTTTTCCCAAACATTCTCGTTTAACCATGTGTTATTGTGATAATCTCTTTTCATTGTGATACCCTCCTCTAAATATACCTTGTAATATATTTGCAATGTCATCCCCATCAGGAGATCACAAAGTCAGCAATCTGGATCAGGAGACCGGCTTCTCCGAAGCCTCCTGATTTGGACAGTAGCTGGCGGCAACTGCCGCCCTCTTCGAATTTCATGAATACAGTGCCCGGGCTGGCCTCACAGATGGGCGTGATTACCGGGGCATCATATCTCTTAATCAGGGCTGACAGGGTGTCCCCGCCTATAATAAGCAGGGCAGCCTCCTCATCCCACTGCAGCATCCGCTGGGCTGTCTCCCCCAGCCTCTCGGCAATCCTCCAGGGAATCTCTGCCGGGTCAATTCCATTCCGGTCCGCATAGGCGGCAGCCTCCTCCACCGGATTCTCTGAAGCTACATCCAGAATGAAACAGGAGGAAGACAGACATTTTTTCTCCAATTCTTTCAGAAAATGCTTTCCTGCTTCTGTTTCATAGTAACCGTAGGCCAGCCTTTGTTCCGGGGAAAGGGTAATCCTTTCAAAACCATGGCTTTGGGCATAATCAAGCTGGCGGCGGCTGATCTCATTGATACTGCCGCAGAGGACATGGAGTCTTTTCATCTTCTGCAGCTGGCAGGGAATTCCCTTTTTCAGCTGGAGACAGCGGGCCAGCCAGGCGGCAAAGCCGGCACAGCCGGCGGTAGCCCCGCAAAGATCCTGGTTTTTCAAAATCAGGGATATGGATTCGAGATCCTGGTCGGAACAGGCATCAAAAACCAGGATGTCTGCATTTGCAGGAAGTCGTCTGTAGTCCTGACGTTCCACGGATTTCACTAAGAGAGAGGATTCCTCCTTTATAATCATGGCCACCTCCGAATGGAGGACGGGATTGAAGGGGTCTTTGGCGAAAACACTTTCCGTTACCGGAGCACCATTGATATAATGGATCCCCTTTTCCGTGAACCGGTTCTCCTGGGGAAGGGCAGGAATGAAACAGACCGTCTCCCTCAGGGCATCATGCAGGGCGGAGAGTTCGGCTCCTATATGGCCCCGCAGGGCAGAATCCGTCTTTTTATAAAAATGGATAACCCCATAATCAAGGGCCTGCCTGGCAAGGTCATAAACTCTCTCATAGGCAGATTTTGCACTGAGATGCCTTGATTCTGTGTTAACGATGACCACTTCTGTGGTCTTTTTGATCCCATCAAAGGAGCACTCGGTACAGGGAAATATCTGGGTCATGGCTCCAAGCTGGGCGAATTTGACGCCGGAGTCAAGGGCTCCGGTCAGATCATCGGCTATAACCATCAGCTCAACCATATCAATCCCCCTTTCATGGCAGCAGGATCTGTCCCTGTGGTTTAGGTCTGAAGTCCCGCAAGTCATGGGACAGCCTGTTTATGGTCTTCTGTTTTGTCAAAGGATTTTTCTATCAGCGGTTGCAGGCGCTGGTTACCGCATATTCTATGGCATTGACCAGGCTGAGTTCATTGCCTGTTCCCTTTCCGGCCAGGTCAAAGGCTGTACCATGGTCAACTGACGTGCGGATGATGGGCAGGCCCAGGGTCACATTGATTCCCTTTACGGCCTCCCACCTGCCCTGGGCCCGGTCATAGACAAAGCCAACTGTCTTTAAGGGGATATGGCCCTGGTCGTGGTACATGACTACGACAATGTCATACCAGCCCCCAAGAGCCTGGGAGAATACACTGTCTGCCGGCAGGGGTCCCCGGGCGTCGATGCCCTCTTCCCTGGCTGTCTCTATGGCAGGCATAATCTCTTTGATCTCCTCGTCTCCAAAAAGTCCTCCCTCACCGGCGTGGGGATTGAGGCCGGCTACGGCCACGATGGGTTTTTCTATGCCCTGGCGCAGGCACTCCTGGTAAGCCAGCCGGATACATTCAAGGACCCGGGCTTTTTTTACCCGGTCACAGGCCTGGCGGAGAGACACATGGGTTGAAACATGGACAACCCGCAGGTCCTCGTGGGCCAGCATCATGGCATAGCTTTTTGTTGATGTGTAATGGGCATAAATCTCTGTATGGCCGGAGAAATGATGCCCAGCCATATTCAGGGCCTCCTTGTTGAGAGGATTGGTTACCGTGGCATCCACCTGACCATCCATGGCCAAGCCGATGACCTCCTTCACGCAGGCAAAGGCAGCATGACCACACATGGGGGAAAGCTGTCCGTACTGGAACTGGTCCATATCAACCAGGTCCAGATGATAGACATCTATGGTTCCGAAGCGGAAGAGGGCCTCATCCACAGAGGAGACCTCATGAATCTTTATGGCATCCGGCTCCAGAAAACCGGTTTCTTCCAGAATCCGGACAGCGGCCCGGAAAATCTTTCCGTCACCCACCACCAGGGGCCTGCACTGGTCATAAATATTTTTTTCAGAAAGTGCTTTTACGGTGATCTCAGGACCGCAGCCCGCCGGATCACCCATACTGATTCCTATGATAGGTTTTTCTGTGTTCATATATCTTCACCTTCCTTTTTCTTGCTTGTATTATATTTGTTAGAGATAAAAAAATAATAAATTGTAAAGAAAAAAATATTTACATATGAAACATAATGTGATAGATTTTCAGTAGAAGAAATAATGATGATAAAAAATGTTTCATAATAAAACATCAAGTTGCTTGTTGTTTTTATAAGGAGATAAATATGAAAGAAGTGAAGGTACTGGCCATTTTGCCATATGAGGAACTGAAGGCCAACGTCCGGCATTATGCCGCGAATTACCCTATACTGTCCATAGACTGCCGGATCGGCAATCTGCAAAAGGGCCTGGACCTGGCAAGAAGCCTCCTGGACCAGACCCATTATGATGTGATACTTTCCAGAGGCGGTACTGCGGAACTCTTGAGAAAGAAGCTGCCCTTTATACCGGTTGTGGAGATTAATATTTCCTTTGAAGATGTTTTCTATGCTGTTATGCTGGCCCGGAATTACAAGGAGAATTTTGCCGTGGTCAGCTTTCCTTTTCTGACCAAACAGGTCCATACCCTCTGCGAGCTGCTGGATCTGGATATCACCATCCATAACATTCATTCAGAGGAAGAAGCCAAGACTGTAGTAGAAGGTCTCCATAGGCAGGGCTATACCATGATCGTGGGGGATGTGATCACCGCCCAGATGGCGAGAGAAGTGGGTATGAATTTCGTCCTCATCATGTCAGGCAAATCCAGTATCAGGGACGCCCTGGACAATATAAGCCAGATGCTGCCCCTCAAATATGGGATCGACAGCCTGAACCAGCATTTTGCAGGTCTGATTAATCATTCTCCTTACATGTACATGATTATGGACGATTCCTACAGGATTCTCTTTTCCTCTTTTCATGAAGGAGGAACAAGGCAGGACCCGGACCAGGTCCAGAAAGCCGGGGATTATGGAAGCAAAATCAGGGAAGGCAGGATCCAGGAAGCCAGAGACTATGAAGGCAGAGCCCAGGAAGTCAGAGACTATGAAGGCAGGGGCCAGGAAGCCAGAGTTTATGAAGCCGGGGCCTATGATAATCAGGCCCATGAGGGGAGGAAGGATATTTTCAGCCAGTATTTTTCGGAGCATATGGAAAGACTGGCTGCTGACATTCCTATCAGAAGGATTTTTCATATAGGAAAGGGACTCTATCAGATCCATGTGGAAAGAGTAAAGGGAGATGAAGGATATTATTACTATATCTACGGGGAAAAAATCTTCCGCCAGGAAGCGGAAGAGGGAGCAGGAATCACCCTGATAAAAAATGCAAACGATGAGGGCTATGCTTTCCACAGCCTCCACGGGGCCATCAACTCCATCGGCCAGACCCGGGAGACCATCTATAACTGCAGCAGGTCGCCCTTGCCCATCCTGATTCTGGGAGAGGAGGGCACCGGCAAGGATGCCGCAGCCTCCAGCATATATAGAAGAAGCGGTCTCAGTGATAACCCATACTTTGTCATAGACTGTGAAGCCACCTCCGACCGGGAGTGGTACCGCTTTTTTAACCGGACATCGTCCCCCCTCATGCATATCAGCTGCACGATCCATGTCAAAAATGTTCACAGGATATCCCAGCAGAATGAGAGAAGACTAAGAAGCCTGATTGAGGAATCCATGCTCTGCAGGAGAAATAAAGTGATATTCTCGGCGGTTCTGGTCCCTGGGGCAGACCTGTCCCCCTTTGTGAAATATCTCAGGGACGATCTGCAGACTCTTCTTCTCCAGACCCTGCCCCTGAGGGAGAGGAAGGAAGACCTGAAAAATATCCTGGTCATCTATCTAAATGAGCTGAATATCCAGTTCGGCAAGCAGATCATAGGTTTTGAAAAGGCTGCGGAAAAGGAGATTCTTGATTACCAGTGGCCGGGCAACATTACCCAGCTGAAAAGAGTCCTGCGGGAGCTGGTCACAGTGACTGACGCCCCCTATATCACGGCAGAGACCGTGAAAACCTACATCCGCAACGAGATCTTTTCCAGGGCTGATCAGACTGTCACCTATAATATTAATCTGAATCAGTCCCTGGATGATATCACTTACGATGTAATATGTGCTATTATGAAACAGGAAAATATGAACCAGAGCAGTGCCGCTAAGCGGCTGGGAATCGGCAGGACGACTGTGTGGAGAATCTTGAAGAACCATAAGAACAGTCCGGCTGAAGATCCCGATGGAGTATGATCATGAACCTGAGCTTTATGCTGTTAGAACAGATTCTCATTATGGGAGTCCTCATATTGATCGGATACGCCAGTATCCGCCTGCACATACTGAAGACAGAGGACAGTGCCAGTATCTCAACCCTGGTCCTGTTTATCATCAGTCCCTGCCTGATCCTCAACTCCTTCCAGATAGACTTCAGCAGGGAGAAAATGCTGGGTTTTCTGCTGGCCCTTGTCGCCTCTGTCCTCATGCACCTGCTCTTTCTCCTGGTCAACCGCCTTCTGGCCGGCTGCTTTCATCTAAACCAGGTAGAGCAGGCCTCTGTGATCTACTCCAACTGCGGCAATCTGATCGTGCCCTGATCGGGGCCATCTTGGGCGATGAGTATGTCCTTTACTGCTGCGCCTTCATGTCGGTCCAGACAATCCTCCTGTGGACCCAGGGAATCAGGATGCTGGGAGACCGGGGACCGGTCAATCTCAGAAAGATCCTTCTGAACCCCAACATCCTTGCCATGGTAGCCGGCCTCTTCCTGTTCTTTACCGGCCTCCGGCTCCCCAAGATCCTCGGTACAGCCGTGGAAAGAACCGGGGACTGCATCGCTCCCATCAGCATGTTTGTCATCGGTATCCTCATAGCCTCCAAGGACTTAAAGGAAGTATTTACCAGGGGCAGAAGCTGGCTGGTCTGCTTTTTCCGGCTGCTGGTCTTGCCTCTGCTGACCATAGGCCTTCTCTATGTATCCGGCCTCTGGAGACTCTATCCCGACGCCGCCAGCGTCCTCTTCGTCTCCTTCCTGGCCGCCGCCGCCCCAACGGCGGTAAATGTGACCCAGATTTCTAACATCTATGGCCAGGACTCGGTGCTGGCAGGCAGCATCAATGTTATGAGCATCATC
The DNA here is from genome assembly GCA_002494165.1 of Lachnospiraceae bacterium UBA7026. Lineage (GTDB taxonomy): Bacteria > Bacillota > Clostridia > Lachnospirales > Lachnospiraceae > Anaerobutyricum. The sequence goes on from DLBH01000085.1 coordinate 18,689, forward strand.
CTTTGCATCATCACCATGCCCCTGATGACTGCAGTCTACCAGTGGGTCTTCCTGTAAAGGGGCTCCATAGATCTTTTAATCAACATATACGAAATTAAAGACATTAAAAGAGCAGAATCGCGGAGCCCTTCAGTAAGGCTTCGCGATTCTGCCCATGATTCTTTCTGTCCGGCAGATTATCCTGTCGTATGACCCTGAGAATCCTTTCAGTTTCCGAACTGGAATAAGAAAGATAGGAATCTACCGGTTTTGTGTTATTCAGTATATTCTTTCCTTTTTCCGGACCAGACACCTGTTGCGAGAACTGTGGTATCCGATACGAGGACTCTGATACTGATTGAAATATTATGAGCCAGACTATTATGAAAAGCAAAATCGATTGCCCAGGCTGTGTTGTTTTATGCATGATATAAACCCTCCCAGACTATCGGGTACCGGCAAATATCATATAAGACACATAGAAAAGAAGCATGATTACGCCTTCTTTCCGGTTGATGGATCGCTCTGTAATTGCAAAGAACATGGTTAGTGCAGTAACCAAAAGCAGAATGATCAGATCAAATACAGAGGCGGCATTTATCCCTATAGGATGAATGACGGAAGATACACCCAGGATAAGAAGGATATTAAAAATGTTTGATCCAATAACATTTCCCACTGCAAGGCTGGCTTCTCCTTTTCGGGCAGCAACCACAGAGGTTACCAGTTCAGGTAAAGAAGTTCCTACAGCAACAATGGTCAATCCGATCAGTGTTTCTGATACGCCAAAAGCAGAAGCGATGCTCCTGGCGCTCTCCACTACCATCTGTCCGCCTGCTATAATCATCAGAATTCCAACTAGAATAAGGACCATACATTTCCACAAAGGCCTGGAAGGCGCCGAATCATTCTCCTCCGGATGACGGAAGGCCTGAAAAACCAGGACAATCATATAGCTTAAAAAGATCAGGATAGCTAATGCCCCGATCCATCTACTGACCATCCCAACCTTTGAAGACATACCGGAACCGGCCCATTTTCCGGACAGAATAGATTTTCCACAAGCTGAAAGCAGGATAAAAGAAGTTACTGCAAAAGAGAGGCTGCAGTCTCTTCGAATAGTGATCCTGTCAACGGGAAGTGGGGTAAAAAGGGCACAGGCTCCAAGGACAACCAGCAGATTAAAAATATTGGAACCCACAACATTTGACAGAGCAATCTCATTAGATCCTTTAAGAGCTGCCGAAGTGCTCACAGCCAGCTCCGGAGCCGAAGTACCCATGGCAACAATCGTAAGCCCTATTATAAGACTGGGAATGTGCAGAAATCTGGCAAAATCCGCACTTCCTTCCACAAACCAGTCTGCCCCTTTAATCAGTGCAAAAAAACCTGCTGCTAAAACAATAATCGATACTATCATAATCTCCTCCTAACATATATTTTTGCAAGAAAAAAAGAGACTTTTCCCTGCAAATAAATTACAGTAAAAAGTCTCACCACTTCGAACATATGCCGGAGAAAATCTATTCTCGTACTGACGACAAATGCTACATGCTCGTGCATGCAGGTTACTCCCTAATTACAGATTAGAGTATATCACAAAAAAGGGGGAAAGACAATCCATCAATATTATATCAATTCGTTTCTAATAGTATATAAACCCATATTAGTGTTTTTAATATCAGTGTAAGGCTTCTATATCTTGTATTTTACCCT
>DLBH01000040.1:0-1199 GCA_002494165.1 Lachnospiraceae bacterium UBA7026
CTCCCCGTGGGAGGTGGTCTGGATTCCCAGACCAAATATGATAAGATACATGAGGGGAGAAATCATGGCCGCCAGGGTAATCTTGTAGAAATCCCTTTTAAACTCTGTCCATTTCTCCCACAATACAGTAATAATTCCCATAAACGCTCTGCTCCTCTACTTCTTCATGAGCCGGCTGCCGATCCGTTCCACGAAGACATCTTCCAGAGTGGAATTACGAAAGACAGCATTAGGTCCCGCGGTTGACAGGTATTCTATGGCCTTTTCTCTCTGGGCAAAAAATGAAGAGGTCAGCTTGCCGTCTATCATTTCATCCACAGCATACTTGCCCAGGTCTTCAATCAGCTGGGCCGGTGTATCAATTTTATCCAGCTTACCCTTATTAATAAGAGCTATTCTATCACAGAGGCTCTCCGCCTCCTCCATATAATGGGTAGTCAGGATGATGGTCAGGTCCCTGTCATTGATCTGGCGAAGCAGATTCCACATCTGCCTTCTGGACAGGGCATCCATTCCTGCTGTGGGCTCGTCGAGGAGGAGGATCTCTGGATCAATCATCAGAGCCCTGCAGATCATCACCTTTCTCTTCATGCCGCCGGACAGGTGTCTCACTACCCTCTTGCGGAAATCTTTAAGGCCGGCAAACTCCAGCAACTCATCCGATTTCTGCCGGATCAGCTTTTTGGGCATATAGTAGAGTCTGCCCTGATACTCCATCACTTCATTGATGGTCATGTCCTGACGCATGGAGTACTCCTGGGTTATGACGGATAGTTTCCGTTTGGCCTCTGAGTTCTTCCTGGTCAGCTTCTCCCCGTTGACAATAATCTCTCCGGCCGTGGGCAGGAGCACGGTAGACATCATACTGATTGTCGTAGTCTTCCCGGCCCCGTTGGGCCCCAAAAGGCCAAAAAACTCTCCCGTTTCAATGGTCATATTCAGATTATCCACAGCTGTGAAATCCCCGAATTTCTTTGTCAGATTGCGAAGTTCAATCATCTTTTCCCTTTCTGCCGCTGTCCTCTGGCCGGCTTGACACTATCATATCCATATATTCAAACTTCCTGTCACAGGCAGCCTGTCCCTGGCAGGGGCAGGCTGATGAGGACCAAGTCCGCCCGGCTCCGCGTTCTGGCGGAACTGATCTCTTACTACCGAACCGGACTCTTACTACCGGACCGGGCTCTTACTACCGGACC
>DLBH01000040.1:1312-9501 GCA_002494165.1 Lachnospiraceae bacterium UBA7026
ACTACTGGACCGGGCTCTTACTACTGGGCTTTGATGGAGGCAGAGTCGAATACCAATGTGTACTGAATCTCATGAGGTACACTCATGGCCAGAGTATCTCCTACCACACCCATCCTGTGATCAAATGCTTTCACAGGAATCTCAAATACTGAAAATTCTTCAGTGCTTACCGGGAGGTACTTCTCATCTTCCACCAGCATATAGTCATAATTATTGCTGCTCCAGGTAATGGTAGCAGTACATTTTCCATCTTCAACCTTCATGGTTGTGGGAGACTGAATCGTTGCCTTGCCGGTGCCGCCAACCATGGAGACATCCACGCTGTAAGTTCCATCTTCCAGGCCCAGGCTCTCCACTGTTTTGTAGGAACCATCGGCAAAGGCCTCAAGAGGCAGGGAGTCGGCCCGGAAGGCCAGACAGCGGAAATACCACTTTTCCTTATTGTCACTGAAGGCCGCACAGTAAACACCGGCATCAAGAGCCTCCACCGGAATGGTAAAGGTATGGACGCCGTCCTTCTCTACCGGAGTCACGTAATCACTTTCAGGAGCGTCCACGGCCTCTTCCGGTGTGCCGGGATAGAGGTAACGGTAACCGGTACCACCCATGTAAAGGAGGGCAGTCATGGCACCGTCCTTGACGGTCAGTTCACACTTATCAATATTGAACATAGCAGAACTGGATTCCACCTTAATCTCGTAAGTTCCCTCTTTGAGTTTGTCGGCAGTGACCGGAACCATGCCCTCCTCTACTACCTTCTCCACCTCAATCATTTCCTCAGAGCTGGCGATCAGGTCCTTCTTTTCTTCAGCGGACATGGTAGAAGCAGCTGCGGCCTCCGTAGTCTGGACCGCCTCTGTGGTCTGGCTGCCTGCTGCCGACTGGCTCTGGCTGCCACAGCCTGCCAGTGAGCCGGCAGCCATGGTCAGAGCAAATATAATTGTTGCTATTCTTCTCTTTTTCATTGGACTATCCTTTCCTGATTATATAAACATTATTCTTGTTAAAATCGCAAGGGGGCCTGATGGCCGTCACATATCTTTTATACATTAATTCTTCATTCAAGTAAACGCTTTTATTCTTCAGAGCCTATTATATTTTGTTGTAAGAATGGCAGATAAGGACAATAAATGTCAGGAATATTCCTGCACTTTTCCCTGCACGTTTTTCTGCCCTGGTTTCTGTCAAAACAGGACGGCTCCCGGCAGGTCAGAACACTTTCCTTTTCACAAAGCATTTTCCCGTCAAACCTAAAAATAAAGCAGCCCGGAATTCCGGACTGCCTTATTTTTAAGTTTTATTGGAATCTGAGATCTCCGTTGGTAAAAACTATATATTAATCTTCGCCTGTCATCTTCTCAACTGCGTCTTCGCAATGATCTACATACATCTCCTGGATCTCTTTAATCTGTCCAAGACCTTCAAGAACAGTCTCAACTTCGTATCCGGCATCCTTGAAGATGGAGTACCAGGACTCAGGATCCTCAGCATCTGCCATATCGTTGTTAGCATGGTCACCAGCAACAACCATCATGTCACGAAGAACAACCTTCTTGTATGCATCGTTCTTCTGAACCTCAGCAAGAACATCGTTTACGTCAGGCTTAGCACCGTCATGAACAACACCTACGAAGTAGTTGTCACTGCCGGACTGCTTTCTGATGATATCCTGCATCTCTGCATAAACATCGTTGGACTCATGATTGGTTCCATGTCCCATAAATACGATTGCTGTCTCGCCATCGTCAAAGTCTTTTGTTACTTTAACAAGCTCTTCTGCAACGTCTTCCTTGTCATCGTCTGAAGCAAGGAGAGGCTGACCAATCTCGATCTTATCGAAATCCTGCTCATACTTGGTAAGAGTGCCTGTGAGCTCTTCATACTCAAGACCAGCCATCAGATGGGTAGGCTGAACAACCAGCTGCTTAACGCCGTTGTCACGTGCACGCTTTAAAGCTTCCTCTACATTATCAATAACTTCACCGTCACGCTCTTTTACGTGGTTGATGATGATATCAGCTGTGAATGCACGACGTACGCTCCAGCCTTCACCCTCGAACTTATCAGCGATAGCCTGCTCGATTGCGCCGATTGTAGCTACACGGTTATCATTGTAGCTTGTTCCGAAGCTGACAACAAGGATCTCTTTCTCACCGATCTCATCCTGGTTACGGGGATCGTCTTTGGAAGCGTCACCTGTATCAGGCTCTTCTTCGGCTGCAGCCTCTGTAGTCTCAGCTGCCTCTGTTGTGGTCTCTGCTGCAAATACAGGTGCGCAGGATAATGCCATGCTGGCAACCATAAGACCTGTCACAACTTTTGTCACAAATTTCTTCATTACTCTTTACCTCCTTAGATGTAACCTGTTCCCAGCCGCCATCCTTATTGACAGCTGCAGCTTTCATGAAAAAAATATTTCTTATTTTTTATATTATTCATGAAGCATAACTAAATTATAACATCAAATACATGAACAACAATGGTTAATAACGCATGACCATCCATGCATAATTTGCATAATATAAATATTTTTTCCTAAAAAAGCTGGTATTTTCCCATTTTTCATAAACTATTGTACAGGCTGAAATAATAAGGTCGTTTTTTTCCCATTTATAGTTTTCCGGGAAGGAAAAAACTCAGTAAAGGGCTTTGATATTGAGGAAAGCATCCTCCTGTCCCACCTTGTCTATAAGGGATTCCAGGAGCTCATTGAGATAGGCCAGACGGACCTCGTCCTGCCTGATCACATAGCCGGAAAAAATGTCTCCATCGGAGGACTGAATTGGAAGATATTGGAAGTCTCCCCGGAAATTAATATTGACCGGGCGTTCCCCCTCCTTGTCCATCCAGACATGTCCAAGGTAACAGAAGTCCGTATTTTTGAGCAGCAGATAAAGACTGCTGATGTCATTGACCTGGTGGGCCATCTTGAGCTTCTCCTCCAATTGAAGGCTGAAAATGGTTTCTCTCAGGTCATAATAGTTCTCTTCATAGTCGTAGGCCAGGCGGGCAAAATGCAAACCCCCGGTCAGGCTTCTGGCTTCTTCCAGATCAAGGATGCTCTTTCCCTGATCTCTCTGAACGGTCAACAGCCGGTTTTTCGCTTCCAGGGGATGTCCCCTGTGGAAATATAAAGCCGGGAGGGCACGGTACAGAGGGAAAAAGATCAGTCCCCTCTTTTTCAATACATGCTGGAGTTTGGGCATCTGTTTCTCAGAACTGTAGATAAAGCCTACATCACTGTTATGATGTTCCAGTTTATTGAGCATACTGCCGGTTCCCTCCGCATAGTAACGGAATACCACTTCCTCTCCCTGGAAATCCTGGCAGAGCCGGGTAAATTCCTCGGCAATTCCCATACCAGGAAAGGAAGAAATGGTGAAATGATCCAGGTTTTTACTCTGTTCAGGAAACTTCAGGTGGTCAATACGGAAGAGAATGGTCTTGGCCTTCCGGTAGACCTGCTCTCCCTCCATAGTCAGAAAGATTCCTTTTTTACTTCTCTTAAAAAGGGTCGTACCCAGTTCCTCCTCCAGGGCCCTGATCATCCGGCTGACATTGGACTGGTTGATATACATGGCTTCCGCCGCTCTGGTAAAGCTTCCTGTCTCTGCGCAAACGACAAGACACTGTAATTGTTTTATCTCCATAAATACCTCTTATAATCTCTGGGGTTAAAACGGCCGGACACTGGACCTGCTGGAAAATCCACCAGCTCAGATAGCCGCAAAGGCCTGTTCAAGGTCTGCGATCAGATCTTCCTTGTCCTCCAGGCCGCAGGAAATACGGATCAGACCCGCCGGAACACCGGCTGCCTCCAGCTGGTCCTCTGTCAGCTGGCGGTGGGTAGATGTAGCAGGGTTGAGACAGCAGGACCTGGCGTCGGCCACATGAGTCTCAATAGCTAACAGCTTAAGGTTTTTCATAAACTTTTCTGCCGCGGCTCTGCCTCCCTTGATTTCAAAGGATACCACTCCGCAGCCTCCCCTGGGAAGATATTTACAGGCAATCTCGTAGTAAGGGTCTGTCTTAAGGCCAGAATAGCTGACCTTCTTTACTTTAGGATTATTACTGAGATACTCTGCCACTGCCTGACCATTTTCCACATGCTTGGGCATACGGACATGGAGGGACTCCAGGCCCAGATTCAGAAGAAAGGCATTCTGAGGGGACTGGATACTACCGAAGTCCCTCATCAGCTGGGAAGTACATTTGGTGATAAAGGCACCTTCCAGACCAAACTTTTCTGCATAGATGATGCCATGGTAGGACTCGTCGGGCTGGCAGAGACCGGGATATTTGTCGGCGTGGGCCATCCAGTCAAATTTGCCGCTGTCCACTATGGCGCCACCTACAGCCGATCCATGTCCATCCATATATTTTGTGGTGGAATGGGTCACGATATCTGCTCCCCACTCAATGGGCCTGCAGTTGACCGGAGTCGGGAAGGTATTGTCTACAATCAGGGGAACCCCATGGGCGTGGGCTGCTTTGGCAAACTTTTCGATATCCAGAACTGTCAGGGCCGGATTGGCGATGGTTTCACCGAATACCACCCTGGTATTGTCCTTAAAGGCAGCATTGAGTTCTTCCTCCGTACAATCAGGGGAAATGAAAGTGGTCTCAATTCCCATCTTGGCCATGGTCACGGAAAGCAGGTTGAAGGTTCCTCCGTATATGGAAGAAGATGCAAGCACATGGCCGCCACATTCACAGATATTAAAGATGGCAAAGAAATTGGCCGCCTGGCCGGAGGAGGTCAGCATAGCGGCAGTGCCCCCCTCCATGTCGGCGATCTTAGCCGCCACATAGTCATTGGTGGGATTCTGCAGCCTTGTATAAAAGTATCCCGCTGCTTCTAAGTCAAAAAGCTTGCCCATGTCCTCACTGGTCTCATATCTGAAAGTGGTGGACTGAACGATGGGCACCTGCCTGGGCTCACCGTTTCCCGGCCGGTAGCCGGACTGCACACATTTGGTATCCATTCTGTAATCACTCATCACAATTCCTCCCTAATCCATAAAAAATGGTTTCCAGATCATTCTGGATGTATTATCTGAACACGGAAATAGCCCTGAGCCTCAGCCGTGCATCATACAGGTTTTTGGTTTTCCTTTATCTCTTTCAGCCTGGGATTCTTTTCCATCAGCCTGGAGACTTCTGTTATTTGACCTAGGATTTTCTCCGCCTTCTGCGGATAAAAGCGCCAAGACCCCTTCCGCTATCCTGGTCCTGGGCCTGATTAGCGGGATTCCAGACCTGCATCTGACCGGAACTCCTGGTCTGACTTTCCTCTGCCCCCGGCTTGTCTGCCGGCAGCTGACTGTAGTCCGCCACCGGTACATTTACCGAAGCCTGGCCAAAATTTGCCGGCACATTTGATGGGGCCTGACCGTAATCCACCGGTTGGTTTGCCGGAACCTGGCCGTAATCCACCGGCTGGTTTGCCGGGGCATGGCCGTAATTACCCGGCTGGTTTGCCGGGGCCTGGCTATAGTTCGTCGCCTGACCTGCCGGTGTCTGGCCGTAATTTACAGACTGACCTGCAGGCGTCTGGCCGTAGTTCGCTGGCTGACTTTCCGGCTGGCTATTAATTGGTCCCGGGGCCTGGCTCTGCCCGCCGGGCTGCTGGCTTAAGGATTCTGCCCCTTCTGCTCCGGCTCCCTGGATAGAAGCCTCCTTCCTGGCGTCATGACTGTCCAGCTTTGCCAGAAGCCAGTTGGAAAACATGGTCAGATAACGCATAAAAGGCTCTGTGGCAATGGCAAATAGCAGGAAGAGCATATAACATTTGTCAGAAATATAGCTGATACCGAAAAGCCTGTGGAAAAAGTAGGCACAGGCAAACATGCCCACCATACAGCCTGCGATCACAACAATCCGGTACAGGTTCATGGGCTTGCTGATATTATAAAGAATTATGAATCCTACGATGGCCAGAAGTACGGTGGAGGCCACGGAAATATCCTTGACGGATACACCGAAGGTGTCCCCGAAGATCACCAGGGCCGCAATCACTAGGAAGTCTGTCAGGGCCGCCGGCGTTGCCTTCAGCAGAACCTTGGACATAAAACGTCCCTTGATCCGCTCATAGTTGGGCTCTAAGGCCAGCAGGAAGGCCGGCAGGCCGATATTGAAGGCCGAGATCAGAGATATCTGGGTCGGCTGCAGGGGGTAGGCAATGACACTGATGATGGAAAATGCCGCCAGCAGCATGGAAAAGATATTCTTTACCAGGAAAAGGGTGGCTGATCTCTCAATATTATTGATGACCTTTCTTCCCTCATCTACAATCTCCGGCATGTGGGAAAAATCTGAATCAAGAAGAACCACCTGGGAGGCCTGGACCGCCGCGTCAGAGCCTGAGGCCATGGCCACGGAACAATCCGCATCCTTCATGGCCAGGATATCATTGACGCCGTCGCCGGTCATGGCCACGGTCCTTCCCTGGGCCTGGAGGGCCCGGACGATCTCCTGCTTCTGGTCCGGCTTCACCCGTCCGAATACGGTGTAATTCCGGACGGCCTGGCTGATCTTTTCGGGGCTGTCCAGGCTTCCTGCATCCACATATTCATCCGCCCAGTCAATACCCGCATTGGCAGCTACCCTGGATACGGTCACCGGATTATCTCCGGATATTACCTTAACTTCCACACCCTGACCCTTGAAATAGGTAAAGGTATCTCTGGCATTTTCCCGGATAGGATTCTCCAGCAGGATAAAAAGGGCCGGAATCACTGCCGCCTGGCCTATGCCCTGGTCAGGCAGGGGCGGTGGCAGAGGCTGGCCCGGCAGGGGCTGCAGCTGGCCAAAGACCAGCACACGGTAACCTCTGGCAGCATGCTGCTCCACAAGGGGCCTGTAGCTTTCATAATTGGCAGCCATCACGATCTCCGGGGCACCCATGACAAAGGTCCCATTGGGATAACGAATGGCAGAGTATTTATATTTAGAAGAAAAGGCCATGACCTCCAGAGGCTCAGCCATGGACCCGGGGCCGGTAAAATAGTCCCGGAGGGCCTTCATGGTGATATTTTCATCGGGCATGGACCCGATATAACTTACCACCATGGCCTTTCTGGCCATCTCCTCCTCCTGGCTGAGCTGGCCGGGATAGACCAGACCATTGACCACCATTTCATTGCCGGTGATGGTTCCCGTCTTATCCACGCAGAGTACATCGACCCTGGCCAGGGTCTCGATGCTCTTCATGTCATGGAGCATGACCTTTTTCATGGCCAGTCTGGCCGCACCGAGAGCCAGGGTAAGACTCACCAGCAGGTAGAGGCCTTCCGGAATCATCCCGATCACGGCCGCCACCATGGAAGTAACACTGGCTGCAAAGCCCAGACTTTTCTGGACATAACTCTGGTAAAATAAAATAATGCCAATGGGGATAATCAGAATGCCGGCAAGCTTGACAAAAATATTGATGGACCGGACCATCTCTGACTCTTCCTTGGTCTCCATACTCTTAGCCTGGAGCATCAGTTTGGAAATGTAGGACTCTTTGCCGACCCGGGTCAGCTGGGCATAGCACTTTCCGGAAACCACAAAGCTTCCGCTCATAAGCTCGCTGCCCTCCCTTTTTTCTATCTCGTCAGACTCACCGGTCAGCAGGGACTCGTTGACATTGACATTACCTGCCACCACTATGGCATCCGCCGGAATCTGGTTGCCGGCCGTCAGCATAATAAGATCTCTTTCCACCAGACCTGCAACAGCTACGGTCTGTTCTTTTCCGTCCCGGACAACCACTGCTTTAGGCTCACTCAGTACGGACAGCTTATCCAGTACCATCTTGGCCCGCAGCTCCTGAACGATACCAATCACCATATTGATGATGATAACCGGCAGAAAAGTCAGGCTTTTGTAGGCTCCGGCAATAATCAAAAGAATGGAAAGGATCAGGAATATCAGGTTAAAGTAAGTAAATACATTTTCTTTTATGATATCTTTTTCTGTTTTTGCCGAGGAAGTCACCTGCTCGTTGCTTTTACCCAGACGAATGGCCTCATTGACTTCCTGGGATGTCAAACCTCTCATAGGCTTTTCTCACACTCCTGTTAATCATCGCTTATCTATTTTCACTTATCTGTTTTCATTAATCTACTGGCAGTCGGTCTGTTTTCACTGATCTATGGACGACCTGCCTGTTTTCAGTAATCTATGGACAGCCTGCCTGTTTT
>DLBH01000040.1:9647-21232 GCA_002494165.1 Lachnospiraceae bacterium UBA7026
GTTTTCACTGATCTATGGACAGCCAGTCTGTTTTCACTGACCTATGGACGACCTGGCAACGGAATGCAGGTCTTTAACAAGTCCCAATTCCCTGAGGGCCAGGTATATTCCTTCGTGATTGTTGTCCTCAGTGACATGGTCAAAGCTGCGTCGGATCTCCTCCGGTGCATTACCCATGACAACGGCCCGGCCCGCCATCCCAAGCATGCCCAGGTCATTGTAGCTGTCTCCAAAGGCTATGGTCTCCTCCGGTCTGATGCCCAGATGCCTGCACATAAAGGAGAGGGCCCTGGCCTTATCCACCCCCCTGGTCATGATCTCGATCAGGGTCGATGCCGACTTGACCACCGTCAGGTCCGGGAAAGCCCGGACCAGGTCTGCCTCATAGGCCAGAATATTCTCAGGACGGCAGATACAAAGCAGCTTATTGACCGGGGTCTCGTCGGCTATGGCCTCAAAGGCCTGCTGTCTGGGCCAGGTCTTTACATAGCCCGCCTCCCGGCGGATTCTGGGATCCTCAAGGTCCTCCACCATCCAGTCATCTAAAGAGTAGATACCAACGGACATGTCAAATCCCTTTTTCCTGACGAAGTCCGCCACAGCCTTTGCCCGGCTGGCCGGCATGGACTGGTTGTAAAGAACCTGTCTGTTCTCGTCCATGATCAGACTGCCGCTGCAGGCGATCAGGGGACATTTGAGCTGGTACTCATCCAGTACCGTATAGATCCCTGAAGCCCCTCTGCCGGATATCAGTACTACCTGGATTCCTGCTCTCATACAGGCCCGGACCGCCTGGGCAGTCAGGGGCATAATGCTGCTTTTAGCATCAACCAGGGTACCATCCACATCCGTAAAGATGGCCTTGTATTTTGAATCATTGCTGGTCTTATCTCTATGTTCAGACTTCATAAAACTCCCGTCTTATTCAGGCTTTATCCAGCCTGGCCTGCTTTAATATTTCTATTTTCTATAGTAACAATATTATATTATACCAGTAACTTGACAAGGTGAAAAGAGAAAAAATTAAAGACCCGGCCCAGCCTTTTTAAGGGGCTGAGTCGAATCTTCATCAGACCTTCCCACAGGTCTTTTCTTTCATAAACCTTTCCATTGAGAATAAATACTTTTCAAGGATTTCCAAAACATGCATCCTTTTCCTGGAAATGTCTTTCGGAATGCATTTCCCAATCAAAATCCGATTCTATCCAGAAAGGAATCCTGCCCGGACCTAGAGGGACTGGGTTGAGGTTTCTGTGGTCTTATCTGTGTTGTTCTTAGGCTGGCTGGTCTCGTCTTTGGGCTGGATCGTACTGTCCTTGGACTGGGTCGTGCTGTCCTTGGAATTATCTGTATTATCTTTAGACTGGCTGCTGTCACCAGGCTGATTGGTCCCCTGGTCCGGCTGTCCATTTCCGGTTCCGTCCTGCTGGTCTCCGCTGCCAGGCTGGACGTTCCCGGCCGGAGGATTCATATTATCCTGCTGACCATTATCATTCCCGGGACCTCCCCAGTTTCCAGGACCCTGACCCGGGCCTCCTTTACCCTGACGTCCCTGACCGCCGTCATTTCTAAAACCGAACTCCCGGCCATTCTGGCTGCCGGGCCCATCCTGGCTGCTGCCAGGTCCGGCCTCTGCCACTGCCTGCTTCTGGAACTGGCCTCTGACAGACTTAGCCGAACTAACGCCGCAACCATAACCGGCTCCAAATACAAGCATGGCACCGATGACCAGACCGGCAATCATCTCTGTCCCTAAAGCCTTAAAGATCTTTCTGCCATGGGACTTCTGACCCGGCTGCTTTCCGGTCTCTTCCGGGATCTGAATAGGAGCTTCCTCAAGGGACTCTGACCCGGCTGCCAGGCCGGGAGCTGTATCCTCAACTTCTTCATCGAAAAGCTTCTCTCCCTCTTCCGGCAGGAAATCCATTTCCCCGGTTAGCTGGTCAGAAGCCCTGTCTTCAGCTGTCTGACTGTTTTCTTCCATATTGTCAATATGCTCTGTAGTCTCACTACTATAATCTCTTTCTTTAAAATCCTCATTCATCATCTTAAAAACCTCCCTGCATTCTTTTTCCTGGTCTGGCAGGCCATGTCCTGCTTAGCCCTGGAACTAAGACACCAGTCTGGGCAAAGCTTCTTTTAATCCGGCCACAAGAGCCGGCCTTGGGCCTGCTGTTTTAAACATGACCAGATTATATGGAGATTTTTTGAAGAAAAATTGTAAAAACTGCGTTAATTCTGTGACCAATTACCTGGAAATCATCTAAACATGGCTCAGGACGATGGTCATATCTCCCTCTGCCTCTAAGAGGCCGTCGGCAGCAGGCACGAAAAGGCTCTCACCGGCCGAAAAGTCTGTCTCCTGACCCAGGAAGCGGATCCTTCCCCTGCCCTCCAGGCAAAGAATAGAGGTGAATTTACTGTCATCCATGGTGACCTCTACCTTGTCCTTGATCCTGTAGAGGACAGTCTCAAAATATTTACAGCGGCTTAAGATGGTTCCGGAAGTGTCCCTGCCGGTTTCCAGCTGGTCCGGCACATAACGGTGGAAGTTGAGGACATCTAGAGCCTTATCCACATGGAGCTCACGGGCCCTGCCGAATTTATCTCTCCTGTCATAATCGTAGAGACGGTAGGTACAGTTACTGCTCTGCTGGATCTCACAGATCAGGTTGCCGCCGCAGATAGCGTGGACAGTTCCGGCCGGAATGAAATAGACATCTCCCGGTTTGGTGGGATAATAGTTGAGGATCTCCTCAATGGTATTGTCCTGGATCCTGGCCCGAACCTCTTCCTTGGTCACATCCCGGTTGAAGCCTACATAAAGTCCGGCCCCCGGCTCACAATCCATGACATACCACATCTCATTTTTACCATAATCATTTTCCCTCTCCAGGGCATAATCATCATTGGGATGGACCTGGACAGAAAGATTCTGTCTGGCATCGATGAACTTGACCAGCAGGGGGAAATTCTGAAGGGGACTGCATTTCCAGCCCAGGGCCTCCTTGCCGACACCCTTCATATAGTCCCCGAAATGAAGTCCTTTGTACCTTCCGCTGGCTATGATACTCTGGCCAGCCATGTGGGCAGACATCATCCAGGCCTCGGCAATCACGTCATAATCACATTTCATATGGTAGATATCCCGCAGTTTCGTACCACCCCAGAGATAATCCTTATAGGCTGGCAGCAGCTTGACAAAAGGCTCCCGCTCAAATTCACCGTGGCTGCTGGTCTGGTAGTTGATTTTTGACTGCCTGCCGCCTCCGGTCTTCAGAAGATCTCCTACGGCCGTCTCCACAAAGACCAGGGTTTCCTTGCCGACAGCCCTGATCTCATGCTGGCAGCCCACGGGGAAGTCCACATAATCCCTGACACCGTAGAGGGAGGTCTCCCCATCCTTACTGATCTCTGCCTGGCCCCGGACTATGGTAAGGTTTTCTGTTCTCTCCTGATGGCTGTGGGCAGGAATCCGGTTGCCGGCGGGAAGAAATACCCGGCGGATCCGGTAGCCGGTCTCCTCCACTAACTCCTCATAGCTGCCCCAGGGCCGGTAAAAATAAGTGCCCCGGTCAGCCTGGTCATAAAGCTCCGGATGCCGCTCCATGATGTCCCTGACCTGGGCGGACTTTCCATACCTGCCGATATAAACGGCATCCGGTGTGTTGGTCACCATGATATTATCAAGACCGTTAACCACCACCGTCTGCCTTTCATTATTATTGATTACCACCGACTGGAAACTGTCCTCCATGACTACCTGACCCGCTCCCGGAAAATCCGTCTGGGGGATGTCCTCCAGATTGTCAATCTGGCTCCAGAGGAAGAGTCCTCTCACTGCCTTCAGCTGCCGGCAGTGCACCAGGAAAGAAGAGGAGGTATGAAGGTCATGAAGCCTTTCCTCCGACTCCCTGGAATAATAGGTATAGGAAGATCCTGACTCAGCATCAGCTCCGGTCTCCCAGAGGTCGTAGGTGGTCTGGCTGCCTTCTATGGAATAGAGCAGATTGTTGGTGTTGGTCTGCCTGCCGGCAAAAGTCTCCTCCAGCAGCCGGTAGTCCTCCGGCAGGATCTTGCCCATCTCATTAAGGAAAGAGTCCACCCGGAAAAGCAGCATGCCCAGATTACGGTAGACTGCCTCCTTGCGCAGGTCAATCCGGCTGATGGCCTCCGCATCCGGTTTCTCAACAAAACGGTCCATGCCGCCATCGGCCTTCAGGCCCATAACATAGCCATAGCGGGAGTTCATGACCGTCTCCCTCAACGTGAAAAGGGCCAGACAGCCCTCCCTGGCATACTCCTTGGCCTGCATGACGCTGTCCTTATAGTCCTTCTCATCTCCCCCGCTTTCCGGCCTGGTATAAATCACGTGATCAGACACAACCACAAAGACATACTCTGAGGGCTGCATATCCATGGCCGCCAGGGTGATGGCATTGAGAGCTCCCCTGGACTGCTCCTCATAAATACAACGATAAGGCGTGCCCTGGAAAGCCCTCATCTGGTTCTCCACAATATAGCGGTAACGGGCATTGGTCACAATAATGAACTCGTCACAGAAAGGAAGATTCCTGGAAACTGTTTCCTGGAAAAGGGAATGATTCTTCTGCATGGGTATAAACTGCTTGGGATAGTTTATCCTGGACAAGGGCCAGAGCCTCTCTCCCCGGCCTCCGGCTAGAATTAAACATTTCATAAAGGGAATAACCTCCTATTAATCGCAATAATTATTACTAGGCAGATTATACCATAAATCCTGTGGGTATTTCACCGCCAGCTCAAATAATAGGAAAAACCACTGACGGACTACCGCGCTGTTGCCTTGGCCAGTGACATAATCCCTTCGCCATATATGCACATTCCCCGAAGGTTTTCTATGACAAGAATCCAAAAATTCCCTATTAGAAAAAACCGCACAGGAAGACAGCGACCCTGGTCAGGTCCCCGTCCCCTGTACGGTAACTTAGTCAGTATTATATCTCACATTGGGGTGAATTCCCTCTACAGAGCTGCTTAATCCGGTTAATCCCTGCTGATCATCACCGGTCTCCTAGAAGCCCCAGTACTGGTTCCAGCAGGTCGGACACATCCATCCACTCTCATAGCGCATCTGGTCGGCCGGAAAGATCTTCTGACACTTGCAGCAGCGGATCTCCTTCACATCCTCGATGGGTGTTCCTTCACACACGGACCCTTCAGCAACCATTCCTCCGGTAACCTTCTCCAGGTCCTCACTTGACATCTGCTTTCCGGTTTTAGCTCCACTTTTTTCTTCCATCAGTTTTCTTTCTCCTTTCTTAACAGTTTAAAGATTCATTCCGGCTGACAAACCCTCTGTCATGCCATCTATAAGTAAGTATTCTCCTGATTTCTCCCTAATTATACAGGAAAATGTCCCGGCTATCAATTCTGTGTCTGGTCTGTAATCTGCACTTTTTTAAAGAGAGCGGTCACCTTAGTATCCCCGTCAAAGGACAAATCTGTGGACAAGGCAGTCTTGTCCGCCAGGGTCCCGGTTTTCGTCTTCCAGCCCACAAACTGCCAGCCCTCTTCCGGCTGAGCCGTCAGGGTAACAGGATAGTCTGTAAAATAGGACCCGGTCCAGTTTCCCTCTTTATCCAGGTCCGGACTGATACTATTAATCCGGATCCTGCCAGCTTCCGGCTGGTCATTGTGGATAGTCACTGAAACCTTATTACCGGTCAGGGAAAAATAGGACTGCATATAGGGGATGATATAATCATCTCTTTGGGAGAAGAAATCAATAAGCTCTGTGCACAGGTCCTGGTAAAAGTTGGTCTGCAGGTCGCCCCGCAGGCTCCAGACCTCCTCCGGGTACCTGGCGGAAGACTTGGCGCAGGCTTCCCTGTATCTGGTGTAAAAATCTGTCAACTCTCCCCTGACCTTATTCTCCTCAAAAGTGTAATTTGCCAGGTCCATAAAGGTATTGACAAACTGCCGGCGGAAGCGGTCATTTTCCATCAGATGGGGAAAGAAGGGGTCTGTGGCCAGACTTTCCGTCTTGATCAGTCTTGGCTGGCTGAAGGAATCCATGTCAGGATCCGAATTGGCGAAGGCCCCGAAGCCGCCGTCAATATCATAAATCAACCAGTGCCATTTATTGTCATAAAAGAGCAGGTACATATTCTTATACCAGCTCCAGTCCGCATCGGCGGAATAAAGCCGGGCGGCATAGACATCAATAAAGCTGTCGATGTCCATCATGGAACAGAGCTTGTCATAGTTTTTATCGTCGGACAGGTCTGCGGAAGCGGCAAAATCCCGTAGGATACGAAAGGATGTCTCGGTGGCTTTCAGAGTATCCTCCTTGTGGTTTTTAGCCTTGTAGCCATAGAGGCTGCCAGCCAGCAGATAGTAGTCATCCGTATTGAGACCATAATGGCCTTCCATATAGGCCTCACTGGCATAGCGTTCCTGCAGGGCATATATACCCCAGTATTCCCCGTCCAGAAAGACCTGGACCATCTTATAGTCCTGGGCATCCATGGTCCGCCCGCTCATGAGGGCGCTGCCGTAGTAAGCCCGCAGGTCATGGCCCCGCAGGAGGGTCACCGTATCAGACAGGAGACCGGAATCAAAAAAGGGTGCCAGAAAGGTGTCATTACCATCATAGTCCTCTCTCGCGTAGAGGTTAAAGGATTTCTGGGATTTAGAGACCCGGGAATTATTGCCGTGAAGGCGAAGCCCGGCCTCCTGGGAAAAGAGCAGGGACTGGTCTTCGGCACTGAAATAGTCCACGTGGGTCTGCCGCTCCCATTCCCTTCCCCGGCCCTTGTAGGAATTGGTGTATTTCCTGGTGGCATAGAGGGTACATCTTCCCTTGAAATAGCCCTGCATAAGCTGGTCCATATATTCTTTACCATTTACCATGATCCCCTTGTCCTCCCCGAAAATACCATCGGGATCAGATACCAGGGAAATGGTGGCGATATCCTTATAGCCTGTCTTATTCTGATAATTAATAAAATAGGAAGCAGTGGTCACATCAGAGACATTGCCATCCCCATCCACGGCCACGGCCCTTACCACAGCACATTTATCCACCGTCTCCGGCAGAATATAGCGGAGAAAATATCCCGGGTAGGCCTCTATGGTGCCGGATCCTAAAGATTTTTCCACGTGGGGCATCAGGTCCATGTTGGCCGCATAGACATTAGGCTGGTCAGAAGGATCTGAAATAGGAATGGGCCCGGAATAGGCCTGAGACTGATCAGTGGGTACTGAGCTATCCAGGGTATAGTAGATCCTGGTCCCCTCCGGGGCGGAAATCTCCAGGGAGAATTCCTGGTCATAGAAGCCGCTGGCCTGGGAAAAAACCGGGGCCTCCACGACGGCCAGTTCCCTGGCGTCCTTGTTGGAGGCGGCCGGAGTCGGTGAAAGATAGGTCAACTCTTCCTGGTCGTCATTCTTTCTTCCATAACACATATCCGCCTTTATGTCCCCGGGTACTTTGACATAGTCCGTGGGAATCCTATCAAAGGAAAGATAGAGGGTCTCTGACCTGGTCAGCTTAAAGCCTGCATATAGGTCCTGGCCAACTGCCCCTGCCTCCTCCCCCTTGGCCGGCTTGCCCAGATAAACCAGCTGGTACTGGCCGGGCCCGATCTCCCTGTCCTTGGGAAATGCATATTTCATCAGATTGTTTTTCTTGTCGCTCAAGGTCCAGCCGTCCAGGCTGACCGCTTCCCCGGAAGGATTATAGATTTCTGCCCAGGCATGAAAACTGCCCTTGCTGTCGGCAAGGACAGACTTATTAAGCAGGCAGACCTCATTGATCACCAGGGGACCTCCCCCATATTCCAGCTGGGGGACACTCCCCTCCTGGGCTGCCTTGTCCCGGTCAGCGGCCCCCTTCCAGACAAAAACTGCCGACAAGAGTGCCAGGACCAGGGCCCCGGCCAAAAGTATTTTCGTATAATTGCGATTAGTTTTTTTATCTTTAAACATAGCTGTCTCCTGCCTGCCGTGCCCTCATTCAGATAAATTCTAATATATGGAATCACTGGGAGATGGTCATACCTTCCCTGTCGATCGTCATATCCACACTGCCGTCCTTAGTCAGCCAGACCTTTACATCCTCTTTCTTGAGCAACTGCAGAACCTCAGAATTCTCAGGCTCTTCCTTAGAAGAGGTTATCAGAGCATCCCTGGGATTCAGCACATAAAGGATATACTCTGTAGACCGCTTGTCCCTGCCATGATGGGGAATCTTGACAAAATCATAGTCTGTATAATCATACTGATTGAGAAAATACTCTGAAACTCTCTCTTTTTCCGCATCCCCCATGAAAAGGAGGGCGGAGGACTGATATTTAACGGAAGTGATAAGGGAAATGTTATTATCCGTACTTTCCTTATAGTTCATGGCCAGTGGCGGGGATATGGTGATATCCGCTGCCAGTTTATTTATAGTCACCGGTTCTGTCAAAAAGACGATCTCGGTCCCGTTGGCCTTCAGGGCCTCCATGACTTCCTCATAAAGGTCCCCTGTCTCATTACTGACCGGCATATAGCAGGTCTTGACTGGAATCTGGCCAAGTATGGCAGCTGCCCCGCCGATATGGTCCTTGTCAAAATGAGTCAGGACCAGCAGGTCTAAGGAGTCGATCTCCTTCTCCTTCAGGAGATTAAGGAGCAGGTCTCCGTCTGCCTTCTCACCGGTATCAATCATCATGGAGCCGAACTGATTATAGAGCAGAAAGGCATCGGCACATTCATTCAGGTGGGGGCAGATAACCTGCAGCTCCTCTGATTTCTTACTGTTCATCCGTTTTTTTATAGGCTTTCTCGTGTTAAGGCCGGCAACTACCATAGCCAGGAAGCAGAAGGCAAACAGGAGAAATACCGGAAAGATTCTCCTGCTTCTCATCACAGCACCTGCTTACTGCTTCGTTCAACAATGGAAGGAGCCACAATCAAAACGACATTCATGTTACCATTCTTAACCCGGATATCATCGATCAGTCTCTTCTGGTCCATGCCTTTTCTGGGTCTTATACGGTAGCGGAGTTCACACATGGATCCAAAATCTGTAGTCCTGACCATGAGCAGCTTGCTGCCCTTACAGTGTTTCTTTAATACATTGTCAAATTCTCCCTGAAAATTCAGGGTTTCGGGGACCCAGATTTTGAGGAGCATATCCTCATCCTGGCTGCCTCCCCAGTTGGCCATCTCCAGAACATAAATCACAAGCAGCATGATCAGGGCGAACAGCAGGGCATAACCAACATAACCGACACCATTGATAACGCCGCAGCAGATAGATACAAAAAGATAGGCCAGGTCCTTGGTCTCCACAGGACCGCTCCTGAAACGGACCAGAACGAAGATACCACTGAGGCCAAGTCCGGTGGCGATATTTCTTCCAACCATAAGTACAACAATAGAAACAGCGACAGGCACCAGAACGATGGCCAGAGCCAGACCAGGCGTCATGGCCTGGTTCCTCCGGTTAAAAACATAGAGTCCGCTGAAAAGAATTCCCGTCACGATGGAAGAAAATAAAATCAGGAAAAAACCGGCTGTCGTAACGTTAGCCGCAATATTTGTGTCCAGTACAGGCACTAATAACATGGAACTGTGAGCTGAAATCATAGCATCTCTCCTATTGTTCTTTTGCTTCTCCGGCAAAAACAGCATGGGCCGGAACTGTGGGTCAGTAACATCTTACAAGAAACCGAAGCCTTATAAGGTCCCGGTCAGATAGAGGACAGAATGGAGTACCTGTCGGGATCTTCAATCACATTTTCCTTCAGATACTTCTTATAGGCTACCCCATATTTGGAGAAGGAGGTCTGGTAGATCTGCTCTCTTGCCAGCAGCCTGGTAAACCACAGGGGGTAGGCCTGGTCTACTTTCACCTCCATGACCCGCAGATCAGAGGGAAGCAGAAGCCCTCCTTTTTCTCTCCTTTCGAAAGCATCACTGCCCTGATAGCAGCGGAGATTCTGGTCGAAGGTGAGTCGGAAATCCTTACGGTCCCTGTCGAAAAAGGCCATCCTGTCATAGGAAATGAGCATGGCCGGTCTCACATCGTGATGGGATAAATAATACTCTATCTCCCGGAGGACCTGCAGGGTCATATAAGGTGCGTCCTTGGGAAGCCGGCCCCCATTGAGAAAATAGATGGCCTGGCGGTAGGTCAACTCAGCCCTCCTCTTGGTGACAATCCCATTTACCTTCTTCTTTAATTCCAGAAAGACCGGGCTGTCACCATCTTCCGGGAAACCATAGCTTCTAAGTCTCAGCTTCTCCTTATAAAAGGGCTTTTTCAGGGATTCACGGATCACATCGAAGCCGTCCGTATCAAAATAAAGATTACAAATGGGGTAAGTGGCTCCATTCCTGCAGTGCTTGTCAGCCACCATATGTTCTGTAATCACAGGCAGCATCAGATACATTTTTGTCTCGTCCACAAGGAACTTCTTCTCATGCCGCTTAAATACCTTTTTTGCCATAAGGGACCTTACTCCTTTCCCTGGTCTGTAAGAGGATAAGCCAGACTGATTGTGCCGGAACTTGACACCGGAGACAGGGCCTTGTTTACCTCTACTTTACTGCCAGGGTCCACCTGGACTTTTTTCAGGCCAAATATACCATAACGGCCGGCATCCACTGTCACAGCGGCCAGGCCAATCTTCACATAGTCCTTACTCCTGATTCCATCCTCTCCTGCCTGGACAGTGATAAAACCGCCGCTAATCTCGACGCAGTCACTACCCCGCAGACCATGGCGGGCCGCCTCGACATCAATGATCCCGTCTTTGATCTTGAGCTTGTCTGTCGATACGATGCCGTCCTGATAATTGGCATTTACTTTAAGACTGCCTGCCCCCTTAATTTTAAGGCTGGCCCTGGAATCAAGGCAGGCCCTGGGCAGCAGCTTATACTGGGAGGAGGGAACATAAAAGAGACCGTCTGTCAGAACATTATCGCTCCCGCCCCTGAGCTTAATGGTTACCTTGTCCGCCCTGCGGATCCAGACCGGAGCCGAATCCCTGC
Organism: Lachnospiraceae bacterium UBA7026; assembly: GCA_002494165.1. Lineage (GTDB taxonomy): Bacteria > Bacillota > Clostridia > Lachnospirales > Lachnospiraceae > Anaerobutyricum. The sequence continues at coordinate 20,673 of DLBH01000040.1, forward strand.
AGGTAATATCAACGCCGTTAAACTTGAGAATGGCCTCGTCATCCTTGTCTGCGGCGACAATAATCTGACCATCCGTCAGTTTTCCCGTTAAAAGAAAGGTACCGCCATCACGGATCACGGCAGTATTGTCTTTTACTTCCACACTGCTCTCCCCACTGGTCACGATACGTTTATCATCGAGTATAATCTTCACCGGCTCCGCTTCCTGCCCGTAGTTTTGCGCCTGGAGGAAGGAGTCTCCCTTCCACAGGCATATTAGTCCCATCAGGACCACCACCAGCAAGACCAGACCGGTCAGATATCTCCTGTCCATAAATTATGTTCAACTCCTTTATCTACTTATAGGAAAATATACTTAGGAAAATATACTCCGTCCATTATAAAACATTTTCCTCATATGTAAACCTAGTGTAAATTATTATAAAGTAAACCAGCTGAAAATGCTATATATTTCTTGTATATTTCAATAAATAACATATATTTTATCAATAATCCCCAGGATTACTGGAAAACATAAAATAATCCTGTGCATGAAAAAGGAGGCGTCGCAGTAACGTTCT
>DLBH01000020.1 GCA_002494165.1 Lachnospiraceae bacterium UBA7026
CTACAACGGCTGGATGGTGGCCTGTGTTACCGGCGGCGCCATGAATGCGGCTCCCATCCTCAAGGTGATCACCATCTATGGTTGTATCATCTATGTGGTCCTCCTGCCCTTCATGCTCTGGCGTCTTATGAATGTAGAGATCAAGGCGGCGGCCTACCATACCATGGCAGTCCTCCTGGCCCCCTGTTCTCTCTGTGTGGTAAGTTTGATCAATGTTTACGGAACACCCAATGAGATGCTGCTGGGCTTCATGTACATCTGTGTCCTGGCATCCCTCTTCTTCATCATTTTCAAGCTGCCGGATTTCTTCTCCTATGCCTTCTACCCGGGCTTTGCGGGACTTACCTTCCCCATGGCCATCGGTGTGGTGGCCTCCCAGAAGATGGCCGGTTACCTGACGGAAAATGGTAAGGAAGCCCTGGGCTTTGCCTGCAGCCAGCTGGCCGGACTCCAGATCTGGATTACTTCCATGCTGGTGGGCTACGTGGTTCTCATGTTCCTGCGCATGCTTTTCAGAAAACAGTATCGTGATGCTTAATAAGATGAGTGCCGCCATTCTCTGTGGCGGAAAAAGCCGCCGGATGGGCAGGGACAAGGCCCTGCTCCCGGCGGGTAAAAATGAAGATAATAGCTTTGTGGGACAGTTGGCCCGGAATCTGGCAGCCTTTGATGATCTCTGGCTGTCCATAGGCCGGGAGGAATCCTATCCCCAGATCAGCCTTCCCAAAATCTCGGACCGCTATCCTGATTCAGGTCCCATGGGAGGTCTGGAAAGCGCTCTTACTGTCTGCCGCTATGACATCCTTTTTGTCACGGCGGTAGATATGCCTTTTGTGGATTATGACCTGGCAGAGGATCTCTATGGCCGACTCATGGACAGGCCTGACCTGGACGCTATTTTCATGATGGACAGCCAGGGGAGAAAGCAGCACCTGCTGGGCCTCTACCGGAAGAAGGTCCTGCCACTGCTGAGGAAAAGGCTGGAGGAAGGTCTGGAGACTGAAGAGAAAAGTTGGACCCAGGTAGAAGAGACCCGGACCAGTGAGACCGACTGTTCAAAAAAGAACCCAAAAAAAGCTCCAGAGAAGGGCCCAAAGACGGGCATAAAAAAGGGACGAGCCTACCGGATGAAGGATGTTCTAAAAGAGCTCAACCTGGCCTATGTGCCGGCGGACCAGGTCCGGGAAGGTGCCCGCAAGACCCTAAGCTGTAATACCTGGGAAGAGTATGAGGCCCTCCTGGCCCTGGAAGAGGACGGCCAGGATCCAACGTTCCAACCCATACCAGGGGAGGATGGCCAGGATCTCAAGCCCCAGTCCCGGAAAGGGGAGGACGGCGAGATGGCGGAAGGTCTGAACTTGCAGGAAGATTCTCTCGAGGCCAGGCCAGTTGGATACAAGGCCAGGCCAGTTGGATACAAGGCCATGTCAGCAGGAAACAAGGTCAGGCCAATGGGAGAGCCAGATCCAGCGCGACCCTGGGCCATGACCAGGTCCGGCCCTCTCCCGGTGATTTCTGTCACCGGCTGGTCCGGCAGCGGTAAGACGACATTTCTGGAGAAACTTATTCCCTGTCTTAAAGAGAGGGGACTCCGGCTGGCCTGCCTCAAACATGACGCCCACCATTTCCAGGTGGACAAGGAGGGCAAGGACAGCTACCGGCTGACCCAGGCAGGGACTCATATGACTGGTCTTTTTTCCGTGGATAAGGGGGTCTGGATGGAGAACCGGCCCTTAGATCTGGACCAGATGCTTATGGCTGTCCATGACGTGGACCTGGTCCTCCTGGAAGGAGGCAGCCAGACCATATACCCTAAGATTCTGGTTTACCGCCAGGCTCTGAGACGGGGTATGCGGGTTAGGCCGGAGGATTGTCTGGCCGTGGTCAGCGACGATCAGGTGCCGGCGGCCAGAAGGCAGTTCGGCTTCGGGGACCCGGACCGGGCGGCAGACTTTATCGCTGCCTGGCGCCAGCAGATTATAAAAGAAATCAAAGACCAGGGACTGGTTATCCAAAGATAATTATATAACCCGTTTCTAGCAGGGACTGTTTTGCTGAGGCAGAGGGAACCTTTTTAGAGGATTTCCTCCCTGACCGGCAGAACAGTCCTTTTTTTTTCAAGTCTTAAGAATCCAGTAAGAAAACGGACCGTTTTAGAAGAAAAGCCCATTCTTCTTTACATTTTCCCCATATTTGTATCACTTTTAGTCCTCATGATAAAAAATAGCATATTTATTTCCATTGTTTTCCGATGTAACAAGAATCAGCTTCCCAGGGAATCCGGATTTGGAAAGACCTTGCTGCCTGACATTAGAAGACCGGTGGATTCTTTTGGAAACAATGTCCTTGTAATAAATATTTTTTAAGGATAATAAGATTAAAAATAACCTTAATAATACATATCTGTGCTGTCCGGCAGACGAAAACTGGCTGGGAGAATGTTATGATCAAAAAGCTGACCTCCGTCATACTGGCGGTCCTGTGTATTCTTACCGTCCTGACAGGTTGTGGCAGAAAAGAGGGAAACAAGGCTAAAAGCCTTCATATCGGATATTTCAACAACATCACCCATGGCCAGGCCCTTTATATGAAGGCCGGGGACAGCCTGACCCAGGCCCTGGTGCCGGAGCCCTGGGGGTCTGTCCTGCTTAAGCTGGGGACCGTAAGGATGCCGGCCACAGCCCAGAAGATCCGCTACCGGCTGGATGTCAATTCAGGAGATGAGGTCAAGGCCGAGGCCGTCTACAAGAACGAGCTGGCTGTCTGCGACATCTCCCTGTCAGAGAAAATAGTTTTTGACCAGTTTGAGAAGAATCCTTCCCTGGGTTCCTTTATTCTCATCGACCGGGTTTCCAACGCAACTTCCGCCTGCGGCGTGGTTGTCCGCAAGATCTCCCGGTCTGATAACCTGACCTGGTATCCCATGGACATCACCAGGAAGCAGCGGGCCGCCCAGAAGGGCCAGAAGCCTGTGACCATCTGGCTCACCGGCATATCCGCCCCCTATGAGGTTCCGGAGAGTCCGGATATCGAGGTGGACACCTCCCAGCTGTCTTTAGAGGAAGGCATCGACCTGATCATGGAGAAGCTGGACCAGTATATCTAGAGACTATGGTCAGAGCCCTGGCCGGTTGGCCGGGAAACAGCCAGATAAAAAAAGCAGGGACTGCACAGCTAGAAAGCAGGACCAGGAAAATAAAATAGCAGGGTCTGTACAGCTGGAAAGCAGGACCGGAAGATAATAAAGCAGGGACAGCACAGCTAGAAAGCAGGACCGGGAAATAAAATAGCAGGGTCTGCAGTTTTAAAAGCAAGGTTGGCAGGGCAGAATATTAAGACTGGCAAAGATATATAAGTCGGAGCCAGTAAGGCAGAGTAGTAAGACCGGCAAGGATATATAAGTCAGAGCCAGTAAGGCAGAGTAGTAAGACCGGCACAGCCGGAAAAGATTTTGTATTTCCAGGCGAAGAAGTTAAACAGGACAGACCTGGCCCGTAAGCAGAAGGTCATCGACTGGGAGACAAGACCATTTTCCAAAAAGGTGACCCAGAAGCTTAAAAAAATGTTTGGCAACTAGGATGGAGGCAGCCCTTATTAATAAAAGCAGCTGGCAACGGAAGCTGAAAGCTGATATATTATATGTAAAATGGGAAGCCGAAAACGGTTATACCATATGCAAAGGCGGAAGCCCAAAACGGTTATATCATATGCAAAGGTGGAAGCCGGAAGCAGGGTATATTATGAATAAAAGCGGAAGCTAGAACTTACTATGTTATGAGATAGGCTAGAGGCTGAAGGTGAGATAAAATGAAAAAGGGCAGAATACAAAGAATAGTACTGGTGACAGGCCTGATGGCCCTCTGTGGGGCTGCCTGTTTTCTGGCTGGGAAAAAGCTGGCCAGGGCAGGCCAGGAAGGCGGCAATGCGGAGACCACAACCGGGAATAATCAGGATGTGGAAGGAATGGAGACAGCCGCCGCTGGCAATCAAAACCCTGTAGGTCCGGGAGCCACTGGAGACAGTCAAAATCCGGAAGTCCCAGAAACTGTTGGAGACAGTCAGGACCCGGAAATAGTGGAGATTACTGCCGGGAGCAGCCAGAATCCGGAAGCCCTGGAGGCTGCCGCCGGGAATAGCCAGGACGTGGAAGCTGCGGAATCCTCTGATGATAGTATGCGGGAGAGTATGGCCGCGGAGCCTCCCCTGGATACCTTGGAATTCGGAGGTGATCCGGCAGACAAAGATTTTTACGCGGTTAAGCTGCCTGACCAGATTTTTGAGAGGATGCAGGGCAAGTCCTACAAGAAGGATTGCCCTATTCCAAGAAAGGACCTCCGTTATCTTCATATCCTTCATAAGACTCTGGATGGGGGGACTGCCGAAGGAGAGCTGGTCTGCCATAAAATCATCGCCGACGACTTGCTGGAGATATTTAAAGAACTCTATGACAAGAATTATCCCATTGAGAGGATGAAGCTGGTGGACGACTATGATGCCGATGACGAGGCATCTATGACAGATAATAACTCTTCCTGCTTTAACTACCGGACCATCTCCAATTCCAGCAAGATATCCAAGCATGGCCTGGGTATCGCAGTGGACATCAACCCCCTCTACAATCCTTACACTAAGAAGGTTAAGGGTAAGCGGACTGTGGAGCCGGCAGCCGGAGAACCCTATCTGGACCGGGACGGGGACTTCCCTTACCAGATTGATGAGGACGACCTCTGCTACCAGCTGTTTACCGACCATGGCTTTAGCTGGGGCGGGGCCTGGAACAGCTGCAAAGACTATCAGCATTTTGAACTGGACGGTGACAAGGCTGACAAGCTGCAGGAGAAATATAAGTAGGATGGGTCAGCCTGCTGACCAAGGCTACCGTTGGTAAAGCCGCCTTTAAGAAGGTTCATAAGAAAGCTAAATGCCTATGTACCAGCTGCTAAGAAAAAGGCTTATAAGAAGATTCTTAAAAAGCGTGGCATGACTGGTAATAGGAAGGTGAAATAATCAAAAGACCATATGTACATCTTGATTGCTGAATAAAAGAATATTTATTTCAATCGGGGTTAACAATAGGGGCTGCCGGACTAAGTGGTGTGGAACTGGATGAATAGTTCTTATCACTTAGAGCGGCAGCCCCTTGTCTTTTTATATAACTTTTTTATAAGATATTTGCTGCATACTTAAGTCCTGAGCCGGTCCGGCTTGGACCGGTCGAAGCAGTTCAGGCACAGATCCTTACAGAGACAGCCCTCTTAGCCCAGCTTTCTCACTTCCCTGGCCGCCTCGGAAGCCTTGATGACAGAATCCAGGTCGCCGGATACACAGCCTTCCACCACGCCTGCCAGGGCACCCTCTACGATGGGGCAGTCAACCATGACGATCTTCTCGGCAACTTCTTCCTCCAGCATGTCGATGGCTGTCTCGGCACTCATGATGGAGCTGCCCAGGTCTGTGTAGACCAGGATATAATCGTTGTCAGCCAGTTCTTCCATGGCAGTCATAATCTTAGTGGCACTGGTTCCAATTCTTCCAAGATCAGCTCCGCCGGCAGCGATTACTGTAACAGAACCATCATTCATCTCATCAACAATATCTTTAAGGCCTGCAGCCACATCAGAGCTGTGGGATACAAGTACTACACCAAATTTACTCATAAATATTCCCTCCATATATATAAATGTTTGTTCTACTATAAAGTAATTCTAAACTATTCTTACTTTGAAATCAAGACAATCAGTAATCTCCCGCAGTTCTTATTCATCTTTTGACCTCAGTTTATTTCTATGATAAAATTAACTGAAGTGCAATTAACAGTAAAAGGAGATGATGGCAGTGTTAAAGATTAATAAGACGATTGAGGATAAAAAAGTTTGTCTGGCCTTGGAAGGAAGACTGGATACCACCACGGCCCCTGACCTGGAGAAAGAAGTGAAGTCATCCCTGGATGGTATGACCGACCTGGTTTTTGACATGGCCAAGCTGGAATACATTTCTTCCGCCGGCCTCCGGGTGTTGCTGACTGCCCAGAAGATCATGAATAAGCAGGGCACCATGGAAGTGATCCATGTGGATGATACCATCATGGAGATCTTTGAGGTGACAGGCTTTTCAGACATTCTCACCATCTGCTAGCAGGCAGAGGTCAGGCCGCGAACCAGCTTCAGTCAGCTCACAGCATAGGTTATATGAAAAGAAGGCCATAATTCATGACCATGGAAACATGGTAAGAACTATGGCTTTTTCGTGTTTCTTTAGTGGAATCTGACTGGCTCAAAAAGGCGGCCGTTTAAGTTAGGAGAAAAGACGATGCATTTAAAAAATATCAGTAATTATATTGGGAAATATATGGCGGTGATCGTTCTTGTCGTGGCGGCTCTGGCCCTGCTGGTCCCTGGCTCCTGTCTCTGGATCCAGATCTCATGGATCAATTACCTGCTGATGCTGGTCATGTTCGGCATGGGTCTGACCCTGAAACCGGATGACTTCCTCCTGATCTTCCGCCACCCCCGCTACATCCTCCTGGGCTGCCTGGCCCAGTTCACCATCATGCCCCTGCTGGCTTTCGGCCTGGCAAAGGTCTTCGGGCTGGAGGGAGGGCTCCTGGCCGGTGTGATTCTGGTGGGAACCTGTCCGGGAGGTACCTCCAGTAATGTAATCACCTACCTGAGCAAGGGGGATGTGGCCTTTTCTGTGGCCATGACCTCCGTCAATACCCTCCTGGCCCCCTTTGTCACCCCCCTGGTTACCTGGTTCTTCCTCCGGACCACTGTGGAAGTGGATACCATGAGTATGTTTCTTTCCATCATTAAGGTAGTCATCATACCCATAGGCCTGGGCTTCATCATTAACCGGCTCTGGGGTCAGTACACCAGCAGGCTGGTGGACGGCCTGCCCCTGGTTTCCGTGACGGCCATCACCCTGATCGTAGCCGCCGTGGTTTCCCACAATGCGGAAAATATCCTGGAGACCGGCCTGCTTGTATTCCTGGTTGTGATCCTTCACAATATCCTTGGTTACGGGGCCGGCTATCTGCTGGGCCAGTTGCTGGGCCTGGACCTGCCTGAAAAGAAGGCCCTGTCCATAGAAGTGGGTATGCAGAATTCCGGTCTGGCTACATCCCTGGCCGGGACGGCCTTTCCCAACCTGGCCATGGCTACAGTTCCCGGGGCCATATTTTCCGTATGGCATAATATATCCGGAGCTATCCTGGCTGGCTTCTTCCGCCGGCTGGACCATGACAAGAAGGAAATGTAATAAAAGAAAAAATTATGATATATTCCTCTATCTGAACTAAGGGAATAAAGATAAGGATCTATATCCGGCTGCGGGATTCAGCCTTTCCACGTTGCCGCCGGATAGGGTCCTTTTTTAATTAGGAAGGACAGAAAATATTTTCCAGAAAAAATACTTGACATTTCAAATATATTTGATAAAATATAATTGTAAAAAATATAAATGAGCAGGAGCTGATATTTTACATGTTAAAAGGCCGGCAGAAGCAGACCTGTTAAAGCATAATAAGACCGGCAGAAGCAGACCTGCCAAAGCATAATAGTGCCGGAAGAAAATGTATATTACAGAATAAAAATATTTACAAGTTAAAAAGATTACAGTCTAAGAAAGTTACATTTTTATGAGAGTCAGAGTCTAAGAAAGATAAGAGTCTGAAGAAGATTACAGGAGGTATTATATGAGTATTTATAATCTGACAGTAGAAGCGGCTGATGGCAGCCAGGTAGCATTAAAGGATTACGAAGGCAAGGTGATCTTAGTGGTGAATACAGCGACAGGCTGTGGCTTCACTCCCCATTATAAGGATATCGAGGAGATGTTTGAGAAGTACCATGACCGCGGCTTTGAGATTATCGACGTTCCCTGCAACCAGTTCATGGGCCAGACACCTGGAACAGACGAGGAGATCCATGAGTTTTGTACCCTCCATTATAACACTCAGTTCCCCCAGATGAAGAAGTCTGACGTCAATGGGGAGAATGCGATTCCTCTCTTTAAGTATCTCAAGTCCCAGAAGGGTTTCGAGGGCTTTGGCAAGGGCCCCAAGGCTCTGGCCATGGCTGCCATGCTTAAGAAGATTGACAAGGATTACAAGAACAATCCGGAGATCAAGTGGAACTTTACCAAGTTCGTCGTGGACCGTCAGGGCAATGTAGTGGCCCGTTTTGAGCCCACAGCAGACATGAAGCTGGTGGACAAGTGCGTAGAGAGCCTGCTGTAGTGTGTTTGTTGTAGGGAGTTTGTTTTAGAGAATCTGCTATAGAGAGTTTGTTTTAGAGAATCTGCTATAGGGAGTTTGTTTTAGAGAATCTGCTATAGAGAGTTTGTTTTAGAGAATCTGTTATAGAGAGTTTGGTGTAGAATATTTCTTCTAGAAAGTTTGCCATACGGAACTCGCTATAGAAATCACTCTGATCTGAGAAGGTTAGTAAAGCATTTTCTCGGAAAATATGTTAGGATGAAGGGGTCAGGGAATTCATGGATGAATCGCCTGACCTCTTATTATAGGGGTTAACTTATAGAGGTTAATCTAGTAAATGAGGACGGATGATCAGGAGATCTTTGAGGTCCGTTCCCTATGAGGGGAAGCTGGTACGGCTGGTACCGGGACTGGAGACCTGGGTGGAAAGAGAAGGAGATTATTATGGCAAGATATGATATAGCAATTATCGGTACAGGGCCTGCCGGCCTTTCAGCGGCCATCACTGCCAAGGTGAGGAATAAAAAGGTTCTTTTGTTAGGAAGTAAAGATCTGAGTACCAAGATGACCAAGGCCCATAAAATCCAGAATTACCTGGGCCTGCCGGAGATCTCCGGCAAGGATATGGCCGAGGCCTTCAAGAAGCATCTTGATGAGATGGGTATAGAGATTATGGAGGAGAAGATTACGGCAGTTTATTCCATGGGCGAGTATTTTGCCCTGCAGACAGGGGAAAATGAATTCCTTGAGGCTGAGAGCCTGATCCTGGCCACAGGAGTAATGCAGGGTAAGCTTTATCCTGGCGAGGAAGAACTCTTAGGCCGGGGCGTCAGCTACTGTGCCACCTGTGACGCTGCCCTCTACCGGGACAAAACGGCTGTCATCGTAGGAGCTTCCCCCAAGGAGGAAGCCGAGGCAGACTTCCTGGCGGAGATCGCTTCCGAGGTGATCTATATGCCCCTTTACAAGGATGAGGTCAACTGCTCTGACCAGGTCAGGGTTGTCCGGGAAAAACCCCAGGAGATCACAGAAGAGGAGGGTATGAGAGTTCTTAAGACAGACCAGAATGACTACTCTGTGGACGGTGTTTTCATCCTTCGTGAGTCCGTTTCACCCGGCCAGCTGGTACCAGGCCTGGAGGTGAAGCGCAACCATGTGCTGGTGGACCGGCATATGGCAACCAATATCCCCGGCTGTTTTGCCTGCGGAGATATCGTAGGCCAGCCCTACCAGTACATCAAGGCCGCCGGCGAGGGTAATATAGCCGCCCTTTCCGCCGTAGATTATCTGGCCAAGCGGAAGAGAGAAAAGGAGAAGGCAGAGAGAGAAGCTGCCGGGAAATAATCAAGGCAAGGAAGTCAGAGTCGGAAAGCCAGCTGGGAATTAATCAAGGCAAAGAAGTCGGAACCGGAAAGCCAGCTGGGTAATAATCAAGGCAAAGAAGTCAGAGCCGGAAAGCCAGCTGGAAAACAATCAAGGCAAAGAAATCAGGGCCGGAAGCTTCCGGGCCAAGCGGGAGGAGACTCATGGATAATAAAAACGATAAGCTATTACTGGAACGGCAGATGTGCTTTCCTCTTTATGCCTGTGCCAGAAAGGTTGTAAACCTCTACACACCCTATTTCAAAAAGCTGGGCATCACCTACACCCAGTATATCGTTTTCCTGGTACTCTGGGAACAGGATGGGATCAGCGTGGGAGAACTCTGCAAGAGACTTTATCTTGATAACGGAACTGTGACTCCCCTTTTAAAAAAGATGGAAAAGTCCGGCTATGTCCGCAGGGAGAGGAGCAGGGAGGACGAGCGGATCGTCATCGTCTACCTGACTGACAAGGGCAGGGCCTTCCGGGACCAGGTCAAGGATATACCGGACCAGGTAGGCAGCTGCATCAATCTTGAGGGAGGAGAAGCGGTTCAGCTTTACAAGCTGCTCTACCAGCTGCTGGAGATATTATAGAGATATTTAAGTGAAATTTTAGCAACATATTATATAGATATTATTAGATGTATTGAGAGATTACAGACCGGCGGATGGGATCGATTTCCATCCGCTATTTATATTTATAGAAAATGTCTCGATCTTCCATCTATCAAAAAGCCTTCGTCTTCGTTCACATTTTTGACAATAAATGGCTATAGAGTAAAACGGAATAGCCGGGAAATCTGCCTTAAAAGGGTTTTTAATCTATAGAAGGAGGTCGCCTTATGCCGGAAATTATTGTTCTGGAGGATGTGTCGAAAATATACCAGATCGGGGATAACCAGGTCAGAGCCCTCAATCATGCGTCTCTCACCATAGACCAGGGGGAGTTCGTCAGTATCATAGGCCCTTCGGGCAGCGGTAAATCAACCATAATGAATATTATCGGCTGCCTGGATGTGGCTGACGAGGGCAGCTATTATCTGGACGGCCAGAGGATTGAGGAATATACGGAGAACCAGCTTGCTAAGATTCGCAATAAGAAGATCGGGTTTATATTCCAGAATTTCAACCTGATCGGCAACCTGACAGCCTGGGAGAATGTGGAGCTGCCGCTCATCTACCAGGGCCTGCCGAAAAGCGAGAGGAAAAGACGGGTCAGCCAGGCCCTGGACCGGGTGAAGCTGGGGGAGAGGGGCGATCACAAGCCCATGGAGATGTCAGGAGGCCAGCAGCAGAGGGTGGCCATAGCCCGGGCCCTGGCGGCAGAGCCCTCCCTGATCCTGGCCGATGAGCCCACCGGTAACCTGGA
>DLBH01000060.1:0-460 GCA_002494165.1 Lachnospiraceae bacterium UBA7026
AGGGCCGCATAGCAGTCCTTGACTGTCTCCACCTTGATCCTGACCGCAAAGATATCATAGATCTGGTCCAGAGTCTTATTCTGGTTGCGCATCTTCTTATAAATACTGAAAAAATGCTTGATCCGTCCATCGATCTCGGCCTTGATATCAGCCTGCTCGATATGGGCCCGGACCTCCTCAATCACTGAAACGATGAACTCATGGCGGTTGGCCATGTTCTCCTCCAGCTGCTGGGAGAGTTCCTCATAGACTTCCGGCTCCAGATACTTGAGAGACAGATCATCCAGTTCAATCTTAATCTTGGATATACCCAGACGATTGGCAATCGGGGCATAGATATCCATCGTTTCCCTGGCTTTCTCTTTCTGTTTCTCAGGCTTCATGTACTGGAGGGTTCTCATATTATGGAGGCGGTCTGCCAGCTTGATGAGGATTACCCGGATATCCTTGGCCATGGCCA
>DLBH01000060.1:512-12061 GCA_002494165.1 Lachnospiraceae bacterium UBA7026
CTTGGCCATGGCCAGGAACATCTTTCTCAGGTTCTCCGCCTGGACGTCCATCTTGTCATGGGCATAGGAAAGCTGTCCCAGCTTTGTCACGCCTTCGACGAGCTGGGCTACCTCCTCGTTAAACTCCCTTGTGATGTCCTCCTCCGTATAGCGGGTGTCTTCCACCACATCGTGAAGGATGCCAGCCACAATGGTCTCCTTGTCCAGCTCCAGCTCCGCCAGTATGATGGCCACGCAAAGCGGATGGATAATATAAGGCTCTCCTGACTTCCTCTTCTGCTGCTTGTGAGCACTGGCTGCCAGCTTGTAGGCCTTTTCAATCATACTGGTATCTGTCGATGGATGGTAATCATGAATGGTCTGGATCAGTTTATCATACAGAATCTGGGGATCCGTGAAATCCTCCGGATGACTGATCTCTCTTTGGGTTCTTATTACATTCTGTTGAGAAGTATACATGCCAATCACCACTTTTCCAGAATAATCTCTCTGTCTGCTCTTCCCTGTCATATAAGGTCTTCTTCTTGTGTCTTCCTAAATTTTTCTGGTCTTTTATGATATCCTTCTAATCCTGCCGGATTCCCTGCAGCTCTCTCAGGGAGAAAAGGACTCCGGTCATGATCCTGAATAGATATTATGACCCATTTTAGATCATATAAATAAAAAATATTGTACACCAAAACAGGCCGCTTTGCAAGAAATGGATATCAAGCCTTCGCCTGGTATCCATTTCAATTATTAATCTTTCAGTAACATAGTACTTCTATCATCTGCCGCCCTGGGCGGTCTGGGAAAAATTAATAGTATTTACTTTTCTGGGACTCACAGTAAGCACAGCGGTAGATCCTGTTCTCCCGGTCTGTCAGCTTGAAAATGTGGTCCAGGGTATCCTCCACGGAGGTGATGCATCTGGGGTTCCTGCAGCGGACGATATTGACGATCTTTTCCGGGAGGGCAAGATGCTTCTTCTCTACGATCTTGCTGTCCTTGATGTAACAGACTGTAATATCGGGATCTATATAGCCCAACACATCCAGATTCAGATCCATGGTGTCCGCAATCTTTATGATATCCTTCTTACCCATCTTGTTGCTGGTCACATTTTTTATGATGGCAACACTGCAATCCAGGTCATCGAGGCCCAGGTAATGATAGATCTGCATGCTCTTCCCTGCCTTGATATGGTCAAGGACGATTCCGTTTTTAATACTGTCAATTTTCATCTGCGCTCACCCCCAGTAAATACATGATCAAGGCCATACGAATATATTTTCCATAAAGGGCCTGTTTGAAATAGCATGCCCTCGGGTCATCATCCACCTTGATGGATATCTCATTCACTCTTGGCAGTGGATGCATGATACAAAGATCCTTCTTGGCGGAAGCCAGCTTTCTTTCGTCGAGAATAAAGCTGTCTTTCAGTCTGATATAGTCAGCCTCATTGAAGAAACGTTCCTTCTGGACACGGGTCATATAGAGGATGTCAAGTTCGGGCATGACCTCTTCCATGGTCTTTACCTCCCGGTAGGAGATATTCTTTTTCTCAAATACATCTTTTATAATGTATTCCGGCAGGCGGAGCTCCTCTGGGGATATCATGATGAAATGGATATCCTCATAGCGGCTCAAGGCCTTAATGAGGGAATGGACTGTCCTGCCGAACTTGAGGTCGCCACACATACCAATGGTAAAACCATTCAGCCTTCCCTTTTCCTGGTGGATGGTCATCAGGTCCGTCAGGGTCTGGGTCGGATGGTTGTGACCGCCGTCACCGGCGTTGATGAGGGGCACATCCAGCTTTCTTGATGCCGCGAAGGGGGCGCCTTCCTTTGGATGTCTCATGGCTATGATATCCGCGTAGCCGGACACTACCCGGACCGTATCTGAAACGCTTTCGCCCTTGGTGGCAGATGAAGAATCTGCCGACGAAAAGCCTAAGATACTTCCTCCCAGTTCCAGCATGGCTGCCTCAAAACTCAGTCTGGTTCTTGTGCTAGGTTCAAAAAACAATGTTGCCAGCTTTTTATGTCTGCATACTTCCTGGTACTTTTCTTTGTTGAGAATAATATCATCCGCTACGGTAAGCAGATGATCGATCTCCTGAACTGACAGATCCATAGGATCAATTAAATGTTTCATTGAATCCTCCTCTTAATCATATTTGGTATATCCATTCTAATGCGATATGTCAAGGCCTGACAGCATCCGGTCACCCGGCCGGTCCGGCACTATGCCCGGTCAGCGAAATGTTTCCCTTTTCCCCGACAGCCGTAAACCCGGCTCTGTGGAAGGAATTATTCCCACATCCTCTCCGCGGCAGGCAATTATCCCTGCACTGCGTATGCTTTTTCAAACAGGTAAAGGGGATGGTAGGACATCTTGGACTTTCTAAGGCCCTCGTCCCCTACATCATCCTCCCGGTTTACATATTTACAATCTCCTGCCTCATGGAGCAGAAACTGCTGGCAGATCATGGGATAGGCTCCCGGAATGTCTGCATAGGCCTTCTCCACATGGACCACAAAGGTGTCAGAATTGATCTTCTCCCCAACAGAAAAGGCAATCACCCTTTCATCCGCCCTCAGCAGGCCTGCCTTCTGGCCCAGAAAATCTCTCTGCTTCAGGTAATGTTCCGAGACAAGGACCTCTGTATTCTTTTCCAGATTATCTTTTGGCACATAAAGTTCTTTCCACTCCTTGAGCATCTTGAGACACTCCGCCAGATTCTCCTGGGTCACAGGCTCGTAGGCCCAGTCCGGGTAAAGTTTCTTAAACTTATTAATATGATTCTTTTTCCCATGGTATTTTCTGCCGCTCATCTTTTGGAGTTTCTCACAGTCATAGATATAATCGGCGATATCCCTGTCGTAATTGACCTGGAAAACCCCTGGAAAATGCTGATTGAGAACCTCCTCGTGCTCCCGGTAAACATTATTGAGAATCAGCTTTCTCTTATGCTTTTCTGCGTAGGCCAGCAGTTTCTCAATAACCGGAACCGGGTTCCCGCTTCCAATGGGATAACAGAAGGAAGTAAGCACATCACGGCTTCTCATCACCAGCATGTCATCCAGAATCGCGTATTCCAGATTGTAAAAATGTCTCCAAAGATACAGCGTGGCAAAGCACATGTCACAGCTGCGTGAATCGATCTGGCTCAGATATTTTTCGAATACCTCTTTATCTCTGGCCCTGATCGGTTGGAATTCCATAAATATACCTCTTTTCAATATAGAGTAACAAAAAGCATCCTCTTTCATTTATCTTAATGGTAACTTACCAAAATAATGGATGAATATCAACTGAAATATTTTTTTTGGGAATAATATATAATTCATACCTGTCTGACGGACCTGGGACATAGGAAAACCACAGTATACTGTGACAGTATACTATGGTTTTATATATCATTTTATAATATTGCTTCCAGGTTGGTCCGGATGGCTTTGATAAAGTCCTGGCTGTTAACCGCATTTACCTTTTCAAGGGTTGTGATCAGGGCCAGGTCCTTAGTCATAGTTCCGCCTTCAATGGTGTCGATGGTGGCCTTCTCCAGCTTGTCGGCAAAATCTGCCAGGGCGTCTATGCCGTCCAGCCGTCCTCTCTTGCGGAGGGCTCCTGTCCAGGCAAAGATAGTTGCCACGGAATTGGTGGAGGTCTCCTCCCCATTCAGGTGCTTGTAGTAGTGTCTCTGGACTGTGCCGTGGGCCGCCTCATACTCTGTGGTTCCGTCGGGAGCCACCAGAACAGAGGTCATCATGGCCAGGGACCCGAAGGCTGTGGCTACCATGTCGCTCATGACGTCACCGTCGTAGTTCTTGCAGGCCCAGATATAGCCGCCTTCAGACCGGATTACCCGGGCTACGGCGTCGTCGATCAGAGTATAGAAATACTCTATGCCGGCCTGGTCAAACTTGTCCTTGTATTCCCGGTCAAAGATATCCTGGAAAATATCCTTGAAGCTGTGGTCATATTTCTTGGAAATCGTGTCCTTGGAGGAGAACCAAAGGTCCTGGCCTGTCTCCAAAGCATAATTAAAGCAGGACCGGGCAAAGCTTTCAATGGAGGAGAAGAGGTTATGCATCCCCTGGACGATACCGGGACCGTCAAAGTCATGAATCAGTTCTCTCATCTCGCTGCCGTCCTCCGCGGTAAAGACGATCTCTGCCTTACCGGGGCTGGGAATCTTCATCTCGGAAGCCTTGTAGACATCACCATAGGCATGTCTTGCGATGGTGATGGGCTTCTTCCAGGTCCTGACTGTGGGGTCAATCCCTTTTACGACAATGGGAGCCCGGAAAACTGTACCGTCCAGAATGGCACGGATGGTACCGTTAGGACTCTTGTACATCTCTTTCAGATTATATTCCTCCACCCGGGCAGCATTGGGTGTGATCGTGGCACATTTCACCGCAACACCGTATTTCTTAGCGGCAAGGGCGGAATCTATAGTGACCTGGTCCCCCGTCTCATCCCTGTACTTGAGACCGAGATCATAATACTCCGTCTTGAGATCGATAAATGGGAGCAGCAGCTCGTCCTTGATCATCTTCCAGAGGATTCTTGTCATCTCATCTCCATCCATCTCGACAAGGGGGGTGGTCATCTTTATTCTTTCCATAATAGGAGCTCCTTTCATGGGGGAGTTATCGTCTGTATACACCAAGGACTATTATATAGTATGACCCCTGTTTATTGCAAGTTTTTTCATCAGATTATTCATAACTGCCCCTGTAAACCTGCTTGCAGGCTTTATCAGGCAATTTTTACCAAAGGCTCTTTCAACAGGCCAGCTCCCATCTACAGGTCCCTGCTGTCAAGGACGATGGTAAAGGGGCCGTCATTACAAAGCTCCACTTCCATGACCGCACCAAATACTCCATGCTGTACCCGTCTGACCATCTGCCGGCTCTCCCGGATAAAGGCCTCGTACATCTCCTGGGCCCGGGCCGGGTCCCCGGCTTTGACAAAGCTGGGTCTCCTGCCCTTTTTACAGTCAGCCAGAAGGGTAAACTGGGATACCACCAGTAATTCCCCATCCACATCCTGGAGGGAAAGGTTGGTCTTTCCCTGGTCGTCATCAAAAATGCGAAGACCGATCACCTTGCGCAAAAGCTTTTTAAGATCCCCATCCTCATCCCCCTGGGCCACACCCAGAAAAAGAAGAAGTCCCCGGCCAATCTGGCCGGTCACCTGCCCGTCCACAGAAACGGATGCTCTCGATACCCTCTGTATTACTGCTTTCATTGATCTCCTCCCTACCAGCCTTTGCCGGCAAGCTTAGGCCGGCGGCCCAATTCCTGCAGGACCCTTCCAAGGCCAGATCTGCTTATAGCGGTCAGTTGCCGGGAAATGTCCTGCCCATAAAAATGAGAGATCCGGAGATCTCTCATTTTCTATGAAAAATACTTATTTATCTTTTATTTACCATCGATGACATGACTCATATTGTAGAGTCCTGCCGGTTTGCCGGCCAGGAACCTGGCCGCCTCAATGGCACCCTTGCCAAAAACGGCGCGGGAGTAAGCCGTATGACTGATCTCCACCACCTCGTCCGTACCGGCAAAAATCACATCGTGGACTCCCACAATGGTTCCGCCCCGGACAGCGGATATTCCAATCTCGTTGGAAGGTCTCTGTTCCCTTCTCTGGCTGCGGTCGTAAACATAATTATAACGCTGGTCAGTCGCCTCATTGATGGCATCAGCTAGAGCCAGGGCCGTTCCGGAAGGAGCGTCCAGCTTTCTGCGGTGATGCTTCTCTACAATATCGATGTCAAAGCCGGCATCTCCCAGAATCCTTGCCGCCGTCTGCAGCAGCTTCATCAGGGTATTGATGCCCAGGGACATATTTGCCGACCGGAGAATGGCAACAGACTGGCTGGCCTTCTCTAAGTGGGCAATCTGGTCTTCACTGAGACCGGTAGTACATTCTACCAGGGGAACCTTATGGCTGGCGGCATAATCAATGACACTGTCCACAGCGGCAGCTGAGGAGAAGTCAATAATCACATCCGTCTCGACATCGCAGTCATCTAAGGACCGGAATACAGGAAAGGCTGTCTGGCTGTCCCCATAGGGATCCACACCGGCTGCCACCTGGACATCCTTCATATCCGCGATCAGGTCTGAGATCACATGTCCCATATGACCATTACATCCATATAATAAAACATTAATCATCCGGGTAACCTCCTGCCTTCAGGCTTATTTCAGAATGCCTGTGTCGATCATGGCCTTCTTAAGTCTCTCAGTAGTCTCCGGCTCCATCTCTGTCAGAGGACGTCTCAGATGGGGTCCGAAGAAGCCCATAAGCTCAATGGCCTTCTTAACAGGAATCGGATTCACCTCACAGAAGAGGGCCTTGATCAATTCAAAGTAGTAGAGCTGCAGTTCACGGCTCTTCTCAACATTACCTGCAAAGAACTCAGCACAGATATCATGGGTAGCCTTAGGCGCTATGTTGGAAAGGACTGAAATAACGCCCTTACCTCCAATGGACAGCATGGGTACAATCATGTCATCATTGCCGGAATAAATATCAATATCTCCCTGGGTGTCATACATTATCTGGGTTGCGAAAGCGATATCTCCCGTGGCTTCCTTTACAGCGACGATGTTGTCCACTTCTTTGAAAAGTCTGGCAATGGTCTTGGACTCCAGCTTACAGCCGGTACGTCCGGGAATATTATACAGAATAATGGGAAGATCTGTCTTGCCGGCAATGTGGCTGAAATGCTCGATCAGACCCTTCTGGGTAGCCTTGTTATAGTAGGGTGTCACAATCAGGGCACCGTCGGCTCCCGCTTCCTCAGCGGCCGTGGTAAGATACACAGCTGTGTGGGTATCATTGGAGCCTGTTCCGGCAATGACCGGAATCCTCTTATTTACCCGGTCCACGCAGTACTTGATTACATTGATGTGCTCCGGATGGTTCAGTGTGGAAGCCTCACCGGTAGTACCGCAGACGATAATAGCGTCTGTTCCGTTCTCTACCTGAAAATCAATAAACTTACCAAAGCTATCATAGTCTACCTTATAGTTCTCATCAAATGGAGTTGCGATGGCAACGCCGGCACCTGTAAAAATTGCCATATCTTTCATCCTTTCTGTCCTGTCCGCTTATCCGCGGTGGCTGACCCTATCTCTCAAGAATCTTGTCAAAGGGCTGCTCTTTCTCTGTTTGTATCTTATAAATGCAGTCGGCCTTGCCGGCGACCTGATCTGGCAGGGTCCTGCCTGTAATAATCAGGTTCATGGAAGGTCTCTTCATCTCAAGTATCTTCATCAATTCCTCAATATCAATGATCTTATAATCGATCAGACTCAGGATGTTATCGAGGATCAATAGATCACACTGGCCTGTGTCCATCACTTTTTTAGTATAATTGAGGGCATTAATTATATTGACTTTCTGCTCCTCCTGTTCCTGGGGGCTGAGCATCTCATAATTACTGGCCGCCTTCTCAAAGCGGAAAACCTTCAGCTCCGGTTCCAGTCTTTTCAGAAAGTCCAGGGTGTAAGAGTGTTTCTCCTTCAGGAACTGGACCATGATCACCTTCTTGCCGATTCCGGCAGCCCGTATGCCAAGTCCCAATGAAGCAGTTGTCTTCCCGCGGCCGTTCCCATAGTATACCTGTATGCTTCCGTACATATTATATCCTTTCATCAGAATTCCCTGTAGTGAAATTCCGGCCTGTAATCCAGTCCCCCAGGCAGTCTGGGAACCATGGATATGTCTGCTGGTATTCTCTTTCAAGCATTTCACATGTGCAGGTCAAATTCAAATCCAGAACACCGTAATCTTTTATGCCTAACTATACCATAAAAGCAGGAAAAAATCTATAACCCTGTGAGTCCTGCCCGATTCTTTTTGAATAATCAGTCTTTGGCGGCTTCAAAAAACCGTATCTCCTGGTCTCTGCCCAGAACCATGAATCCATCAAAGCCCTGGTCTTCCAGCTTATTTAAGAACTTACCCAGCTTCTTGGGCTTGGTAAAGAGGCTGACCTTGTAGTCCCCCCTCAGGGACTCTGCCAGGGCAACAGCCTGCTCAATCTCTTCCTCGTCGTAGAGAACCACTATCTTTTTCTTCATATCAGCCAGGCTCCGGCCCCGGTCAGAAAGAATACTGAAGATTCTTTCAAATCCAATGGAAAAGCCTACAGCGGGAATACTCTCCTTTAAGAACTTACCGATCAGGTTGTCATAACGGCCGCCACCGGCGATGGAACTGTTAAAGTCAAGAGATTCAATCTCAAATACCGTTCCTGTATAATAGCCCTGGCCTCTTACCAGGGTCATATCATACTCCACCTCGTATCTGTCCTCTGCCAGATTCCGGGAAATCTCCACGATCTTGGATAAGGCCTCCACCGGTGCCGCGTCAGGAACGATACTTTTCACATAATCCAGGGTAAAGGGAGCATGGCCAAGGAGATCGATAAAGCGGATGATTACCTGGTCATCAAAACCCTTTCCTTCCAGTTCACTCTTCACACCCTCAGGCCCGATCTTGTCCAGCTTGTCAAAGGAAATGCATACACTGTCCAGGTCTTCCTGGCCGAAACCGACAGAAGTTAATATAGAGCGGAGAATACGCCTGTCATTAACCTTGACCTTAAAGCGGTCGATACCGATAGCCAGAAGAGCTTTGGCCGTGGTGTGGATCAGTTCAATCTCACAACTGGGTGAGGCAGATCCGAGAATATCGATATCACACTGGGTAAACTCTCTCATCCTTCCCTTCTGAGGCCGCTCTGCCCGGTAAACCCGGTCCATCTGAATCACCTTAAAGGGTGTGGGAAGGGCAGCCCGGTTATTGGCATAGTAGCGGCTTAAGGGCAGGGTAAGGTCGTAGCGCAGGCCCATGTCACAAAGAGCCGCCGGGTCACCGGAGCTTATGGCCTTGTTGAGCTTTTCTCCTCGCTTCATAATCTTAAAAATCAGATTGAGATTATCGCCGCCCTCACTCTTGTCCAGGTTCTCTATATCCTCCACGATGGGGGTGTAGATCCTCTGAAAGCCACTGTCCTCATAAACTTCACAGATCTTCCTCTGAAGATAATCCCGGAGTTCTGCCTGGGCAGGGAGATAATCATTCATACCTTTAAGCGGTTTAATCTTCATCTTATGCAATCCTTTCTATCTAAAAAATCAAATAAATAAAACAAATCTGGAACGAATTGAAACTGGCCTGAAACAGATCTGACACCATGTCTGAAAATGATAAAAATCTGACCGGGAACAAATCTGATGATACTTCTGAAACTGATCTGACACGAGCCTGAATCATATCTGCTTACAAAGCAAAAAAATGTACTTACAAAACTGAGACTGACGGAAAAGAGACCCGGGTCAAAAGAAGGGAATCCCAAAACCAGTCCTGCAGGGCAAAACTGCCTGCCAGGCTCAGCTGATCAGGCCTTCCCCGTGATAATCCGCAACCCTGCCTGCTGTCTCTCTTTCATGGATATACTCCAGTTCATTGATGGACACCTCAAAGGTCATCCGCTCAATAACCTTGTCCTCCGAAAGCTTCTTCCGGTAGGTCCTGCTCTGGATCCTCCCGGCCACCTGCAGCCTGCTTCCCATGGGCAGCCGGCTTACATACCTGGCAGTCCTCCCCCAGCAGATACAGGGAATATAATCCGATTTGCAATAGGCCCGGTTGACAGCCAGCATCAGGTCCGTGATCTCCCGGCCCTTGGGAGTCTTACGGTAAACCGGCACCTGGCAGATATAGCCGTCAAGCTCTATCCGGTTGGCGATCACTTCAGGATAATCCTCAAAGGGGGTAAATTCCAAAGCGAAAATCACCAGCTTCAGATGGCTGCTGTTGCCCTCATGACGATTGTAGGACCTGTACTGGCCTTGAATCTCCACAAGTCTTCCCTTCCAGGGTACCGTCACATCAAAGAGTCTGCCTGATACAATAATGGGAATGATATCATAACATTCACTCAGTCTCCTCACCCGGAGAAAGCTCTGGTAAAAAGGCTCTCCAAACTTTTCATGACTGTACTCAAACTCATCGCCGATCTCACCAAAAATAATAGCTGAATTATTATTTGTCTGCAGTTTTTTCATATTATATTCTCCTTCAAAGACCACTCTGAAGGAGGGGTGGAAGTCCAGCTTCCTTTTTACAAACAGATTTAGTATAAAATCTACACCAGAAAATGTCAACCAAAAGCGGCTTCCCCCTCCCCCATGTCTTTCATTTTATATTGTTAATTTTAAACAGTTGTGATATTATGTGATAGTTTCGTTTAAAAATATGCTTCTGCCGGTCTGTTTTTGACCTCCGGCAGTTATTTCTTAATTCGGCCGGCTCCCGCAGGCCACCTTTTATTCACCTTTTATTATAGAAAGAAGGCTCTTTATGAAAATTTCAAGAGAAGACGTCAGAAATGTTGCCATCATCGCCCATGTAGACCACGGTAAGACTACCCTGGTTGACGAACTGCTCAAACAGAGCGGCACCTTCCGTGAACACCAGGAAGTGGGCGAGAGGATCATGGATTCCAACGATATCGAAAGGGAACGCGGCATTACCATCTTGTCCAAGAATACCGCTGTAAACTACCAAGGTGTAAAGATCAATATTGTTGATACTCCAGGCCATGCTGACTTCGGCGGAGAGGTGGAGCGGGTCCTCAAAATGGTTGACGGTGTAATCCTGGTCGTCGACGCCTTTGAAGGTCCCATGCCCCAGACCAAGTTTGTCACCAAAAAAGCCCTGGAACTTAACCTGCCCTTCATCGTCTGCCTCAACAAGATCGACCGGCCTGAAGCCAGGCCTGAGGAAGTTATGGACGAGGTCCTGGAATTATTCCTGGAACTGGATGCCGGAGACGAGCAGCTGGACAGCCCCTTCGTCTATGCCTCCGCCAAGACCGGTATCGCTATGCTGGAGCTCAGCGAGCACGGGTCAGACATGAAGCCTCTCTTTGAGACCATCATCAAGCACATCCCAGCTCCCACCGGCGACCCTGACGCTGATACCCAGGTTCTGATCAGCACCATCGACTATAATGACTATGTAGGACGGATCGGTGTCGGCAAGGTAGAGAATGGCTCCATCCGCGTCAACCAGGAGGTCCTCCTGGTCAACCATCATGACCCGGATGTCAATAAAAAGGTAAAAATCAGCAAATTATATGAGTTCTCCGGCCTGGATAAGGTGGATGTAGAAAGTGCCGCTGTCGGCTCTATCGTTGCCATCTCCGGCATCAGTGATATCCACATCGGTGATACCCTGTGTTCCCCGGATAACCCCCAGCCCCTTCCTTTCCAGAAGATCTCCGAGCCCACCATAGCCATGCAGTTCCTTGTCAATGACAGTCCCCTGGCTGGCCAGGAAGGCAAATATGTCACATCCAGACATATCCGGGACAGACTTTTCAGAGAGCTGAACACGGATGTCAGCCTCCGGGTGGAAGAGATGGAAAGTACAGATTCCTTCAAGGTATCCGGCAGAGGTGAACTCCATCTTTCCGTCCTCATCGAAAATATGCGGAGAGAAGGCTATGAATTTGCCGTCAGTAAGGC
>DLBH01000066.1 GCA_002494165.1 Lachnospiraceae bacterium UBA7026
GCCATCCTGAACGGCGACGTTCTGAAGGCTCCTACCAAGAAGGTTCCGTACTTCGATTTCGAAGTACCCACCGAACTGCCCGGCGTAGACCCCGCCATCCTGGATCCTCGCGACACCTACGCAGATGCTGCTGAGTGGGATGAGAAGGCCAAAGACCTGGCTTCCAGATTCACTAAGAATTTCGTAAAATACACCACTAACGAGGCTGGCAAGGATTTAGTAAAGGCCGGTCCCCAGCTCTAAGGGTTTTCAGACCAGCAGAAAACTAATAATACAAAATACTTCCTTAACCATAAAGCAAGCCGGGGATGCGTCCCCGGCTTGCTTTTCTATGTCTTTATATACTTTCAAATGTAATTATAAAAATTTTATATTTTTTTATATGTGTTTTAACACCGGGCCAGACTACTGCCGGATCTTCATTATATTTCGTGCTGATCTGAAGTAATGTTATCTCCGCAATACATTCAAATATATTTATATAAATCCAATATTTATATTTTTACCGGCTGATGAGTATCAGTGGATAAACATGGCATCTCCGAAGGAGAAAAAGCGGTACTTCTCCCTGACCGCCTCCTGGTAGGCATGGAGGACATGGTCCCGGCCGGCCAGGGCTGACACCAGCATCAGCAAAGTGGATTCCGGAAGATGGAAATTGGTAATCAACCCATCGATAACTTTGAATTTGTAGCCGGGATAGATAAAGATATCCGTATCCCCGCTGCCGGCATGGACCCGGCCGTCATCAGATGCTGCCGATTCCAGGGTCCGGGTACTGGTGGTCCCGACAGAAATGATCCGGCCCCCGGCCTCCTTTGTCCTGTTAATCAGGTCCGCCGCCTCTTCCGTCACCTGGTAGGCCTCTGAGTGCATATGGTGGTCCAGTACATTATCCACCTTCACAGGCCGGAAGGTCCCCAGACCCACATGGAGGGTAACCCGGGCAATGTGGACACCCATGTCTTCGATCTGCTTCAGCAGGTCCTGTGTAAAATGCAGGCCTGCCGTCGGTGCCGCCGCTGACCCTTCATATCTGGCGTAGACTGTCTGATAGCGGTTTTTATCCTTGAGCTGGTGGGTAATGTAGGGCGGAAGGGGCATCTGACCCAGCCGGTCCAGCACTTCCTCAAAAATCCCATCATAATAAAACTTAACATGGCGGTTGCCGTCGGGCAGTACTTCCAGAATTTCCGCCTTAAGCTCCCCGTTTCCAAAGCTGACCCGGGCCCCGGGCCTGCATTTTTTACCCGGCTTCACCAGGGTCTCCCACACATTATCTTCCTTCCTCTTCAACAAAAGGATCTCTATGTGGGCCCCGGTCCCTTCCTTCTGGCCCAGCAGCCGGGCAGGAATCACCTTGGTATCATTGATAACCAGGCAGTCGCCGGGATTCAGATAATTGGTAATATCATGGAAAATCCGGTGAGAAATCTCACCGGTATTTTTATCCAAAAGCATCAATCTGGAGGAGGACCTATCTTCCAGGGGGTCCTGGGCGATCAGGTCTTCCGGCAGATCAAATGCAAAATCACTGGTTTTCATTGTCATAGTATCAGATCTCCAAATTTGCCAATCTATGGCATCAGGCTCTCAGTTCGATGCCCTTCTTCTCCAGTTCCTTGAGAATCCGGTCTACGATAGTGTTGACCTCAGCTGCTTCCAGGCTGCGTTCCGGTGACCGGAATACCAGACTGAAGGCTACGGACTTCTTGCCGGGCATAACCTGGCTTCCCTCATAGACATCAAAGAGTTCAATACTCTCCAGTAAGCTGCCGCCCTTTTCCTTCATGATCTTCTCTACCTGGCCCACGAAAATCTTTTTATCCATAACCAGACTCAGGTCACGGTTGACAGCCGGATATTTGGCCACTCCCTGGTACTTTCGGTCAAAGGTAGCCTTCTCCACGATGGAAGGCATATCAAGAGCTGCCAGATAAGGAGAACATTTTCTCATATCATAGTTTTCACAGACCATAGGATGTACCTGGCCCAGGTAACCGATTTCAACACCGTCAAGCATCACCAGGGCCTGTCTGCCCGGATGCAGGAAGGTTTTGGCCTTGCTGGGCTCATACTCTACCTGGCCGGCCAGGCCCAGCTTATCAAAGAGCTCTTCAAGAACGCCTTTGAGAGTGAAGAAGTCTCCCTCTCCGTACATGCCAAGCACCAGCCGCTGTCTCTCATCGGGGAGCTCTGTCAGGGGCAGGCTCTCGGGCAGGTAGACATTACCAAACTCGTAAAGGCGGACATCTTTGTTCCTGTGGTTGAAGTTACCTGCCAGGGAAGTGAGGATTCCATCCACCTCCACAGTCCTCATGATCGAGTAATCCTCACCGAGAGGATTGGAAATCACGATAGCCTGGCGGAGGGGATCATTCTTATCCATGAGCAGCTTGTCGTAAACTTTGGGGCTCTCGAAAGAGAAGCACATACCACCGGAGAAGCCATTCTGTTCCGCCACCTCCATGGCCGTATCCTGAACCCGGGAGGCAAAGGATTTCTTTCCTGCAGTAGCCTCGCCCCGGGGCAGGGTTGTGGGAATATTATCATAGCCGAAGAAACGGGCAACCTCCTCTGCCATATCCGCGGAACAACGCAGGTCCTGACGGAAGGAAGGAATGTGAAGGAGATTGGTCTCCGGGTCATAGTCCACCTCAAGTCTCCTGAAGTATTCCAGCATGGTCTCCGGAGCAACCCCGGTTCCCAGTAAGGTGTTGTATTTGTCAGGCTCGAAGGGAAGGGTAACCTCTTCCACCGGATTGGGATATACATCAACCACACCGCCCACAACGTCACCGGCATCCAGCTCTTCTACCAGCTGGCAGGCCCGGTTCATGGCAGCCAGGGCGTTCTCCGGGTCAAGGCCCTTTTCGAACTTGCCGGAAGCATCGGTACGGAGACCGATTCTCTTGGAGGAAAGGCGGATGTTGGTACCGTCAAAGTTGGCCGCCTCAAAAAGCATGATCTTGATATCGTCTGTGACCATGGAGTTCTCTCCGCCCATGATACCGGCAATACCTACCGGACCCTCGGCGTCATTGATCATGAGAACATCGTGGTCAAGCTTTCTCTCCTGGCCGTCCAGAGTATGATAAGTATCCCCGTCGGCAGCCCTCTTTACGATAATCTTGCCGCCGCGGATGGTCTCTAAATCATAGGCGTGCATGGGCTGGCCGAACTCCTCCATCACATAGTTGGTGATATCAACGATATTGTTGATGGGGCGGATTCCCATGGCTGCCAGTCTTCTCTTCATCCATTCCGGTGACTCCCCGATACGGATATTCTTTACAACCCTGGCCGTATATCTGGGACAGAGGTCTGTGTCCTCCACCTCGACACTGATGTATTTATTAACATCGTCATCATCTCCGGTCTCTTTAACCACCGGTGCATGGAAGGGCTTCTCAAAAGTAGCTGCCGCCTCCCTGGCCATACCGATCATACTGAAGCAGTCCACACGGTTGCTGGTAATCTCGAACTCTACTACCGCATCGTGAAGGCCCAGCGCTTCCACTGCGTCATCTCCGGGCTTGACATTCCTTGAGCCATCAAAAATATAGATACCGTTCTCCGGCGCTTCCGGATACATATCCCGGCTGCTGCCCAGCTCCTCAATGGAGCACATCATACCATAGGACATAACCCCTCTCAGCTTACCCTTTTTGATCTTGATGCCATTCTCCGGGTTGGGGCTGCCGTCATGGCCGCCGGCCACCCGGCCTCCGTCGAGGACTACCGGTACCAGGATTCCCTCTGAAACATTGGGGGCTCCCGTTACAATCTGTACGGTCTCCGTACCCACGTTAACCTGGCAGATTACCAGCTTGTCAGCATCGGGATGTCTCTCAATCTTCTCGATTTTTCCCACTACAATCTTTTCAAGATTCTTGTCCAGCAGTACCGCATTTTCCACATGGGATCCGGAAAGGGTCATCCGGTCCACGTATTCCTGTACGCTGCAGTCCAGATCCGGAACATATGCTTTTATCCATGAAATAGGTGTATTCATTCCATTGTCTCCTTAATCTATATACAAACTATCATTGATTTTTAAACATTTTCAGCTAAGCCATTCCTGTCTCCCGGCAGCCGCCCGCAGAGACCAGTCCACCTAGAACTGCTTGAGGAAGCGGATGTCATTCTCGTAAAGAAGGCGCATATCATCGATCTCATATTTGAGGAGGGTGATACGCTCCAAGCCGATTCCAAAGGCAAATCCGCTGTAAACCTCCGGGTCAATTCCGCAGTCTGACAGGACCTTGGGATGAACCATACCGCAGCCGAGAATCTCTATCCAGCCGCTGCCCTTACACATACGGCAGCCCTTACCTCCACACTTAAAGCAGGTGACATCCACCTCGGCGCTGGGCTCAGTGAAAGGGAAGTGATGGGGACGGAACTTAACCTTGGTATCCGGACCAAAGAATTCTTCTGCCCACTGCTGCAGGGTACCCTTCAGGTCCGCGAAGGTGATGCCCTTGTCCACAACCAGTCCCTCTACCTGGTGGAAGGAGGGGGAGTGGGTCGCGTCCACCTCGTCTGACCGGAAAACACGGCCGGGGGCGATCACACGGATGGGCATCCTGCCTGTCTCCATAATCCTGGCCTGGACAGGGGATGTCTGGGTTCTCAGGAGAATATCCTTGTTGATATAGAAAGTATCCTGCTCATCCTTGGCCGGGTGGTTGGCCGGGATATTCAGAAGCTCAAAGTTGTAGCGGTCATACTCGATCTCCGGTCCCTCCACAACCTCATAGCCCATACCGATAAATACTCTTTCGATATCGTCGAGGGCGATCTGGTTGGGATGGCGATGGCCTGATTCCAGATGCTTGCCGGGCAGGGTCACGTCGATGACCTCTGACTTCATCTTCTCTTCCAGGAAAGCTCTCTGAATGACGTCCACCTTCTCTTTCATCTTTTCCTCGATGGCGGCCCGGGCTTCGTTGACCATCTGACCGATCTTGGGCCGGTCCTCCGGTGCCACGTTTTTCATACCCTTGAGCAATTTGGATAACTCACCCTTCTTGCCCAGATAGGACACCTTGACATCATTGAGATTCTCCATCTTTTCCGCATTCTCAATGGCCGCTGCTGCGGCTTTGCGGATTTGTTCGATTCTTTCTTTCATAAGTGGAAACTCCTTTTTCTTGGTAAATATAAAACGCCCCTGATAAAATCAGGGACGTATGATCGCGGTACCACCCTGGTTCCCGCCTTGGCGGGCACTCCAGAACGCGCTTAACGGGCGCCGTGCGTCAATCCTTTCCCGCCGGCCGGCCGGCAGCTTTGCGGATTGCTGCTCCGGTGAAGAACTTCGAAAACAGGCCAGGGCCTGAGGGAACTTCCAGCCGATGGCTCCCTCTCTCTGCAGGATGGCAAGTCTCTACTTTGACGGCAGCTCCCAGCTGAACCGTCATCACCTTCATCGCATTTATATTATATATTGCAAATCTTTTACAACGTTTACCATTTTATATGATGAAATGAATAATGTCAACCTTTTTAATCCCAGCTGATTCTTCCCTCCATCATCAGCAGCTGCTGGCCGATCCTGGACTGCTCACCCAGCACCAGCTCCCGGCCCGACTCTGTTCCATACCAGCTTGTCCGGCCGATCCCGTCCACAACAACGGGATGAATCATCAGACTGATCTCCGGGAAAACCATGCCGTAATACAGGTAGCAGCGTCTGGCATGATGGGCCTTACAGCAGACGATGGCCTTTTTGATATCCCTGCCCATCACATAGCCCCGGTCTTCCAGCAGGGCCCTGGTCTTCTCTGCATTTTCCAGGGTATAAGTTGCCTGGTCTTCCTTGAGAATGGCCGACTGGGGAACCCCCTGGTCTAAGAGCACCTTCTCCAGGAAATCAGCCTCACAGGAAAAGTCGTCCCCATACTTATCAGCTCCCACCTTCACGCCCTGAAAGGAGCCGGCAGTCTTGGCAAAGCGGCCTGAGGGAACCAGAAGGGGAGCATAGCCCTGGCCGTAGAGTCTGGCAGCCTCCTCCGTGTGCTCCGGCCTGGCGTCACCGGGGATAAATATGGCATCTGCCTTCTCCAGAGGATCCTCTAAAAATATGAAATCCGTTATCTCATCAATCAGTTTTCTTTTCAGGTGATACATGGTCGGTCTTTTCCCCCTTTTTCTTTTTTGGGGCGGCAGCTGCCTGGTCTCCGTTCATAATGGCCCTCATGCTGATCCGCTCATTTCTAAATAATATATTCTGACTGGCTTCTCTGTTAAGCTGCCGCTCCTGCCGCCTCCGCTGTCTGGTCCAGTCAGGCCGCAGAATACGCACCAGCTTGTGATAGTTCTTTTTATTCTCAAGGAAGTAATTGATCTCCGCACCGTAGAAGACGATAGACATACACAGGTAGAGCCAGAGGATGATTACCATAATTCCTGCCACGCTGCCGTAGATATAGGAAAAGCTTCCAAAATTATTCACGTAGAATTCCGTTCCTATGGAGCATATGATCCAGCCCAGGGAACAGATCAGGGCACCGGGCAGCTGACGGGTAAAATGGGACCGCCTGTTGGGGATATACTGGTAGATCAGCATAAAGACGATAGTCATAACTATAATTGTAAATATGAGTCTTTTGTGAACCATGCTGCCTAAAATATTACCCAGGACCACAAAACGTTCTTTAAAATAATCATAGAGAGTATTGCCAAAAATCCATATGACCATGACCATGGCAATGAGCAGGGCCAGAATGGCAGTGTAGATCATGCTGACAAAACGGAGTACAAAATAGTTTCTGTTTTCATCGATGTCATATACCGAATTAAGGCCCAGGGAAATGGCATAGACTCCCCTTGACGAAGACCAGAGGGCCATGATAATGGACATGGTCGATACAGTGGTTCCCGCCTTTCCGTAGATCTCATTCACCACCTGCCTGATCATTACGTCACTCTCAAAGGAG
Organism: Lachnospiraceae bacterium UBA7026; assembly: GCA_002494165.1. Classification (GTDB taxonomy): domain Bacteria; phylum Bacillota; class Clostridia; order Lachnospirales; family Lachnospiraceae; genus Anaerobutyricum. The sequence goes on from DLBH01000066.1 coordinate 6,945, forward strand.
AGGGTATTGGTCAGAAAGATAATCAGGTCATTTTTGGAAAAAGGCAGATACCTGGTCAGGGTTAAGAGGAAAATCATAAATGGGAAGACGGACAATAGAATAAAGAAGGCCGCCATGGCCCCAAAGGCTCCCACATGATCATCGCTGCACTTCTTGATAAAGTCCGTGACCAGCTGATATAGATTTACTAATCTTTTTTCTCCCATGACACCCTTCCTGTAAACTAATCCTGGTATCAAAAAGCCGCCCCATAAAAATGAGACGGCAGAAAACGCGTGCCCAAAATGCCGTATCCTGCTAATTTGATTCCTAGCCTCAGCCAGGTGGGTAATCGCAGTCGGATCTCTGACTTCCAATCCCAGGGAAAGGCATGTCATCAATGTGGACAATTTAGATCTCCCGAATCAAAAATGTAGGTTCAAACAAGCAGGGGCTCTCGAACATTCCAGGCTGTTTTATAGCTATACTATAGCTCAAACCTCTCAAAATTTCAAGGTCTATCTGATTTTTATTATATCTAATATTATCAATGTTTATTTTTTCTCAGGAAAAGCTCCTCTGTCAATCCAGGTAGAGCCTTCCATCCACCACATGGTAATCCCTGTCTTTATGTTTAAGCAGCCGGTTTTTCATATAATCAAGAAAGTAATCTTCCCCCTTCTCTGCCAGCATGGTCAGCAGGTATCTGGCAAGATAATCTGATTCTTCATCGATGAGCATCACTTCTCTTCCCCGCATATAATAGACCAGGGCACTGTCATCCCTGTAGGCCTCTCCCTGGTAATTTTTGCTGGCGCAGATCCGGTCAATGACCATCTCCGCTACATACTTTTTGGACATCTTCATCCCGATCAGGTACTTCCTGTCCTTGTATTCCTTGCGGAAGCTGTAATCGATCCAGTACTCAAAATGGTGGGGATTCCTTCCCTTGTGGTGAAGCCATCCCTCAGAACAGCCCTTCAGCTCCTTCTCCTGGGTAATGGGACTCCGGTGGCCCTGATAGTATTTGACACCGGGAATGAACTCCCTGGGATTGTACTTGGACAAATCGTGGCACAGCCCCTGACGGTAGAGTCCTACCTGGAAACACATGCGGGTAACCAGCAGCTTGTGGTGGTTGATAGTATGCAGGTGCCCTTTAAAATTATGGGCTGTATGTCTTGCTTTGCTGGCAAATGTCATCTCTTTCTCCCCTCTTATTAAAGGACGGTTTATTTTCTATATTATACAGAATCCATGGATAACATTCAACCTTTACAAAAAGTTGCAGCCGTGTTAAACTCCAAAAGACAGTTCATTTGTACCATCCTGTCATTAAAAAAAACTAGGACAGCATTTCACGATAATAATGTCTTTACATGCTGGGACCAGACTCAGCATTTTTTACTTTATTCCATGAATTTCTGTCCTCTCATAATAATCAGGAATGCCTTGCCGGGGACTGCCGGCCCTTATGGTATTCTTTATTTTTGATTGGAGGAATGACTATGTACCTATTGACAACTGAGCAAACCTTTGACGCCGCTCACTTTCTCAAAGGCCACGACGGTGCCTGCTCCAATATCCATGGACACCGCTGGCGTGTTGTGGCCCGGATCGCATCAAAGGAACTGAAAAGCGAAGGCTCATCCCGGGCCATGGTCATGGACTTCAGCGACTTTAAACAAACCTTAAAAGAACTGGCTGACTATTTTGACCATACGCTCATTTATGAGAAAGGGAGCCTGAAGCCTTTAACCATAGAGGCTCTCTCTGCAGAAGATCTTGTTTTGACAGAGGTTCCCTTCCGTCCGACCTCCGAGTGTTTTTCCCGGCATTTTTATGAAGAATTCCGGGCAAGGCAGTTCCCGGTCTATGACGTGACTGTCTATGAGACACCGACGAACTGCTGCACTTACAGGGAGGACTGACCATGGAGAAAAGCAGAACTTATCACTATCCCGTTGCGGAGCATTTTGTCAGTATCAACGGGGAAGGTGCTGAAGCCGGCCGCCTGGCCGCCTTTATCCGCCTCAGGGGATGTAATCTCCACTGTAGTTTTTGTGACACTACCTGGGCCTGCAGCAACAGCTGCCCCTGTGAGTATCTCTCCACAGAGGACCTGCTGGCCTGGCTGGACCAGAGCCAGGTCAGGGATGTAACCCTCACCGGAGGGGAGCCCCTGCTGACGGACCATGTGGATGACCTGATCAGGACCCTGGGCAAGGCGGGCTACCGGGTGGAGATTGAAACCAATGGAAGCGTGGATATCTCTCCTTTTGAGAGCATCCGGCCCCGCCCTGTATTTACCCTTGATTACAAGTGTCCAGGCAGCGGCATGGAAGACCATATGCTGACCGGCAACTACTCCATGCTGACCGGGGATGACAGCGTAAAGTTTGTCGTTGGCAGCAGGGAGGACCTGGACCGGGCCAGGCAGATCTGCAGCAAGCATGACCTGGGAGACCGGTGTGGTATATTTCTGAGCGCCGTCTTCGGCAAAATAGACACAAAAGACATCGTCCAGTATATGATGGACCATCATTTTACAGAAGCCAGATTGCAGCTTCAGATGCATAAATTCATCTGGGACCCGGCAAAACGGGGCGTCTGACAGTATTTTTTGATAAAGGAGGAACTAATGGCAATCGATAAAGAAGCAATCAAACATCATATCCGGGGAATTCTGATTGCCCTTGGCGACGATCCCGACCGGGAAGGCCTTAAGGAAACCCCGGACCGGGTTGCCCGTATGTACCAGGAAGTATTTGAGGGTATGAACTACAGCAACCATGAGATTGCACTCATGTTTAACAAGTCTTTCAAAGATGACCTGGCCGTCAGCTCCGACCACGAGGACATCGTCCTGGTCAAGGATATCTCTGTATTCAGCTACTGTGAGCACCATATTGCCCTGATGTATGATATGTCCGTATCCGTAGCCTACATCCCTACAGACAGGGTGATCGGCCTCAGCAAGATTGCCAGGATCTGTGATATGGCAGCCAAGAGACTGCAGCTGCAGGAACGGCTGGGCAATGATATCGCTGAGATTGTAAGCGAGGCTGCCGGATCTGAAGATGTGGCTGTCATCATCCATGGCACCCACAGCTGCATGGCTGCCCGGGGCATAAAGAAGGAGGCCTCCTCCACGGTGACCACCACCCTGAGGGGCCAGTTCGAGACCAATCCTGCCATACAGAACAAGCTTTATATGATGATGAACCAGTAGACTGCCGGAATGGCGGCTGGTTTGGACCAGGACTGGTCTGCCAGATGATAGTTTGACGGATGAAATATGGAGGATATGCTGACATGCAGGAACTGAAGAATAAAGAGGCTGCCGTCGTGGTTTTCAGCGGCGGACAGGACTCCACCACCTGCCTTTTCTGGGCATTAGAACGTTATAAGAAAGTGCTTGCTCTCTCCTTCGACTACGGACAGAAGCACATTGGGGAACTGGATTGTGCCAGAGCCATCTGCCGGGACTATGGTGTAGACCAGTATATCATGGACATGAGTCTTTTAAACCAGCTGGCTCCCAACTCCCTGACCCGGGCCGACATCCCTGTCGACGAGGAAGCACCCGAAAGCGGCACACCCAACAGCTTTGTGGACGGCCGCAACCATCTTTTCCTATCCTACGCCGCGGTCTTTGCCAAGCAGAAGGGAATTAGCGATATTATCACCGGCGTATCCCAGAGCGATTTTTCCGGATATCCGGACTGCCGGGACGTCTTTGTCAAGTCACTTAATGTAACCTTGAATCTGGCTATGGACTATCCTTTCGACATCATCACACCCCTGATGTGGCTTGATAAGGAAGAGACCTGGGCCCTGGCTGACCAGCTTGGTGTCCTTGATGTCATCCGGCAGAGAACCTTAACCTGCTATAACGGCATCATCGGTGACGGCTGCGGCCACTGCCCCTCTTGTAAACTGAGGAAAAAGGGTCTTGATGCCTATCTGGCATCCAAAGCCGGCAAATAAGTGAAAAAAGAACTCCTGGACAGAGTTTGTCATAAGACGGGCTGTCCAGGAGTTTTATTTATACATAAGTTTTATTTATACATTAGTTTTATTTACCCAGGAATTATATTTATATAAGAGTTCTATTAAAAGCCAGATTATGTCCTTTGAATGAAACTGTATATTTTATCTAAGCATTATATGCATGCATTATATGCATGCATTATATTTATGCTTGCTTTTAGAAGGCTTGCTCCTCAGAATTCCTACCCTTCAAACTACCTGCTCTTCAGATCTCAAAACTGTCCCCGGGTTTCTTTATCTCCATGATCTGGCCGGTCATCAGTTTCTGGTCCATCTTCCTCTTGTAATCAGTAATCAGACCATAGTCCTCCCAGCAATGCATGGGGAAAATATAATGGGCCCGTACATTTTTCAGAAAATAATCCATCCCCCAGCCCCCGGCATATTCCTGACGGGGATCAAGAACCACAAAGGCACAATCAATCTCCACGTTTCTGATCCGCTCAATCTCCTTTTTATAGTTGATCTCATGGGCCTTGTTATCCGCTTCCGGCTCTCCCGGCCAGTCCCACCAATGGAGGTCACCGGCATGGTAGATCACCTTTCCTTCGAGTCTCACTAAGAAGGCCACACCCTCATCGGTGGATTTGAGGGTCTCAATCTGACACTCTCCCACCTGCCGCTTCTCATAGGGGTCCATAAAGGTAACCTCTTCAGCCCTGGCCCAGGCCCGGCCGGACTGACGGATATCCGATGAAAGAATATAATGGACTTCCTTGCACTTGTTCTCCAGCTTGAAAATAGCCGGGCTATAATGGTCCTGGTGACCGTGGGAGGAGAAAATGTAGAGAGTCTTCCCATAGGCCATATCGGGAATCATTCCCTGCCAGTAATCAAACAAGAGGTAGCTCTTTTCCGTCTCCACCAAAAAACCGCTGTGTTTTATATATGTTACTTTCATCTTATATATCCTTTCCTTGTCCTGATCTTTTTCCCGGTTTCCTTTTGCATCTTAATTAACTCTTCTTCAATAACGCTTCTTTGCCAGGCTGCCCTTCTCTAACTTTGCCTTGCCAGGCTGCCCTTCTCTAACTTTGCTTTGCCGGGCTGCCTCTCTCTAACTTTGCCTTGCCAGGCTGCCTCCTGCCTCTTTTAAGATTCTGTAACTTTGCTTCCCTTCCGGCAAATCCAGGTCAACCCGGACCCTGCCCTCAAAAAATACAGCCAGCTGCATATAGGCCTCAATTACGGGTCAGACTTCATTATAACAAACAGGACCGGAAAAGACAATAAACGGAAAAAGAGGGCGGAAGCAAAGCTTCCACCCTCTCATGATTATCACTGTAAATAACGATCGCTCAGAAGAACTGTAATTAGTCTTCCTTAGCCCATCCGTAAGAACACTTAACGGCTTTCTTCCAGCCCTTGAGTAACTTATCACGTGTGTCTGCATCCATCTGCGGATCAAACTTCTTGTCGATAGCCCAGTTAGCGATAACGTCCTGCTTGCTGTTCCAGTATCCAACTGCCAGACCTGCAAGGTAAGCAGCGCCCATAGCTGTTGTCTCAACACACTGCGGACGAAGAACAGGAGCATCAATGATATCAGCCTGGAACTGCATTAAGAAGTCATTCTTACAAGCTCCACCGTCAACCTTAAGAGCTGCCAGCTTAACGCCTGCGTCAGCCTGCATAGCCTCAAGAATGTCGTATGTCTGATATGCCAGGGACTCAACTGTAGCACGGATGATGTGAGCCTTGTTACATCCACGTGTTAAGCCTACGATAGCACCACGAGCGTACTGATCCCAGTGAGGAGCACCAAGTCCTGTGAAGGCCGGAACTACGTAACATCCGTTAGTATCCTTAACCTTGTTACAGAAGAACTCAGAATCCGGAGCTGCATCAACGATCTTAACCTCGTCACGGAGCCACTGGATAGCAGCACCAGCTACGAATACGGAACCCTCGAATGCGTACTCAACGTCTCCGTCAAGGCCCCATGCGATTGTTGTAACCAGACCGTTCTCGGATAACTTCTTCTCTTTACCGATGTTCATAAGCATGAATGTACCGGTACCATATGTGTTCTTAGCCTCACCTGCTGTGTAGCATGTCTGGCCGAACAGAGCTGCCTGCTGGTCACCAGCTGCTCCAGCGATCGGGATACGTCCGCCGAACAGGGACTCATCTGTCATGCCATAGATTGAGCTGCTTGGCTTAGCCTCAGGAAGCATGCTCTTCGGAATGTTGAGCTCTGCAAGGATCTCATCATCCCACTGAAGTGTGTTGATGTTGAACAGCATAGTTCTGGAAGCGTTGGAGTAATCTGTAACGTGCAGCTTCTTGCCGGACAGGTTGTAGATTAACCATGTATCAACGTTACCAAAGTATAACTGACCTGCTTCAGCTTTAGCACGAACGCCTTCAACATTCTCAAGGATCCAGCGAATCTTGGAGCCGGAGAAGTAAGCATCGATAACAAGACCAGTCTTCTCACGAATGGAGTCAACTAAGCCTTTTTCCTTTAAGGAATCACAGTACTCAGATGTACGACGGCACTGCCATACGATTGCGTGATATACAGGCATTCCTGTTTCCTTATCCCAAACGATAGTTGTCTCACGCTGATTTGTGATACCGATACCAGCGATGTCAGCAGCTGTAACTTTAAGCTGCTCCATTGCCTTACGAGCTACGGAAAGCTGTGTATGCCAAATCTCTTTTGCGTCATGCTCAACCCAACCTGGCTGTGGATAATACTGTGTGAACTCTTCCTGAGCTACACTGCAGATCTCACCCTTCTCATTGAAAAGGATACAACGGTTACTAGTTGTTCCAGCGTCTAACGCCATCATGTACTTAGCCATAAGTAAACCCTCCTATAAAAATTATATCATTACATATTAGCCTAGCAAATTACACACTAAGCCCGTGTATATATCTTAACATAAAAACATTATTCTGTATTTAGACAATTCCTTCTTTTTGTATGTTTCTATCGTCTTTTTGCATGATAAATTGCCATAGCATCCTATATTTTTCCAACATTTTAAATAAGAATTGTGTTGATTTCATCTTTCGACTACGTATATTTTAACTAGAAATAATCAGATTATCTTACCACTACTGTTCAATATGAATAAACGCTTTATGCTTCCTTCATTTTTCAACAGGTCCCTGGCTGCAAGACTCCCATTTCCGTTGTCTTACCAGTTCATAGAGAATAATCGTTGCTGCCATAGATGCATTCAATGACTCCACCTGACCCTCCATGGGAATCCGGAGCCGGCGGTCCGCCAGCCTGGCCGTCTCTTCAGTCAGCCCATTTCCCTCATTGCCAATGAAAAAAGCACAGGCCTGGCGGAAATCATGGCCGTAGAGAACCTGGCCCGAAAGATCTGCGGCGTAAAGGGCAACTCCCTTCTCTTTTAAGATTCTCCCCGCTTCCTTAATGTCATCCACAATGGCAAAAGGGAGCCGGAAGACAGATCCCATGGTGGACCGGATTACCTTGGGATTATAGGGGTCTACTGTGGCGGAATCCATCACGATCCCCGTGATGCCTGCCGCCTCCGCAGACCGGAACATGGTCCCCAGATTACCCGGATCCTGGATATGCTCCAGCAGGAGAAGACATGGCGGCTGGTTCTCCCCAGCCAGCAGTAATTCCTCTGCTTTCATTTCCTTCATCCGGACCAGAGCAAAAACACCCTGGGGCGTCTGGGTATCAGACAGGGCCCGGCCCACATTTTCCCCGATCCGGTCCCAGCTGCGGCCGGCAAGCCGGTCCTTATGCTTCTCTTCGAATTCCTCGGTCATATAGCATTCCAGAATATCCTCCGGGGGAATCTCAAAAAACATGCGAGGGCCCTCCACCAGAAAGCAGGCCTGCTTTCTCCGTTCCCTCGCGCTTTTCTTAATTTTTATAATATTTTTAATCCTGGCATTTGACGTGCTGCTGATCATAGTCGTCCTCCCTTCATGCCTGCCCGGGCCGGTCCCGGGGCCCTGCCTTTTTGTAAAGGATCTTTTTCTCATCACCGGCCTGGTCCAGTCTGTCCATAAACCGACACAGGCGGCTGGCCATCCTTTCCGGTCTCTCCCGGAAATCACTGTCCACCCACTCAAGTGTATACTGGGTGACGGCTGCCACCAGAAAATGTCTGTCAAACTCTTCCTGGTACTCAAATTCTGCCAGGCTGGGCGGTCCCTGGGACCTCTCTCCTGTCAGAGTCTGGCTGACAAGAGGGTAGAGGCCCTTCCTGACGGTCTCCCTCTCGGCAGTCCCGCAGACGTTCCTGAACATGGCCCGGTTATCCTCCAGCCAGTGGAAGAACTGACTCAGACTCTTCTCCCTGGATCCATCCCTGTTTTTAGGACAGGTTTTCTCATAATGCCGGGTAAATGCAGCAACCATGAGATCATAAATATTATCAAAATGATAATAGAAAGTCTGCCGGTTCATATTACATGAACCGGCAATCTTTTGTATCGTTATTTTTGAAAAAGGATATTTTCTGAGCAATTCAAGAAATGCCTGACAAAGCATCTCCTTTGTATTATTCCTCATAGTCCACCACTGTTATCTTCCGGTCAGCATGATGCTGATCTTCGGTGTCTTATCCACAGAGACACCATCCACATCCTTGACCCGCACTTTGACCTTATGGGTTCCTTCCTCCAGGTCTGCCACATTAATCCAGGGAGCGAAATCCCCGATGGTAAGCTTCTTCATCCTGGAATCCGTGCAGTAGATAGTGAGCTTATATTCATTTCCCGCATCGTAGGCGATATTGTAATTCTGGGTATTACCCTGGACGTTGATGTTGGCCGAGGTAAAGGACATGGTCTGAAGTTTCACCTCTTCGATCGTTGCCTGGGCTTTGACATCCTTTACATCCGTATCAGCATTCTCCACTCCTTCAGGCAGGATATCCTGGGTGATCTCTATATCTTTCTCATAATCCTCATTGCGGCCCTCAATAGATATGGAAGGAAGGGTGATCTTATCAAGTTCCTCCAGCACATCTTCCGAGGCGGTAACCGTCAGCTGCTTGGGCTCATAGTCGAAGCTTACCAGCTCGTATCCCGACTCCGGCTCACCCTCATAGGTGAGCTCCAGGTCCACGGTCTTAGTCTTCCAGATCTCCACTGAGGCATCCACCGTACTCACATCGTAGGTAAGCTGCTTGCTGGTTACCTCCTCGCCGTCGGAATCGTACAAGTCTGGAACCGCTGATACTTCCACTGTATCGGAAGCCCCATCCACATTTACAACAACCCGGAATTCCTTCAGATTGTTCAGAAGACTCCTGGGGCCTTCTACGGTAATCAGATTGGGCTTGGCCTGCATATCTCCGACAGCATAGCCCTCAGCCGGGGTACCTTCCACCTCTATATTCACTACAACACTGGTCTCAGCCAGCTTGTCTGTCTTGACGATCATGGTGCTTACATTGCCCAGGGTTATTTCGATCTTGTCACTGTTATTTTTCGCGGTGACATGGATGGGCATGGAATTCATGATGGACAGCTCATTGAGATCTGCCACGGCGTTAAAATCCGCAGCGGTCAGCTTCCTGACCACACTCTTGCTTCCCCTTACCTGGATGCTGATTTCCTCACCCTGGGTGATCTCATAGGAATAGCCTTTTTCCTTCAGTTTCTCTTCATTTTTCACCGTCACCGGAATACCGGAAATTCTTCTCGTCATTACCGGATCCTCTATGGATGCCACAAGAAACCATATGAGAACGGCGATAACAACGGAAAGGATCTTCATACCCAGATTATTGTTTTTTAGTCTTTCCATTCTTCAATCGATCCTTCCACTTTTTAAGTACATCCATATTATGGCTGCTGCTCTTATCATCCAAGATTGATTCGAGAATCTCTGTCAATATCCCCTCATTTACATTTCTCTGAAGAGTGCCCTCTTTGGCAACAGACACATAGCCTGTCTCCTCGGAAACAACGATGGTCACACTGTCTGAAACTTCACTGATTCCCACAGCAGCCCTGTGGCGGGTACCCAGTTCCTTTCCTATGTCAAGTCTGTCAGTCAGGGGCAGATAGCAGGTTGCGGATACAATTCTGCCTCCCCTGACAATAACAGCCCCGTCATGAAGAGGTGTGTTGTGTTCGAAAATATTGATCAGAAGCTGGCTGGATACCAGGCCGTCCACCTTGATCCCTGTCCGCTCATATTCACCCAGACCTACAGCCTGCTCTATGACAATCAGTGCTCCTGTCTTGACCGCGCCCATCTCAAAGCTGGCACGGACGATCTCCCGGACTGTGTTCTCATCCATACGGTCAGCCAGGGGGGAGGAATAATCCCCGCCTATGATGCCCCGAAAGAGGTTCTGCCTTCCCAGCTGCTCAAGAGCCCTTCTGAGCTCAGGCTGGAAAATGACAACTGCCGCCATAATTCCAATACCAAAGGCATTCCTCAGAAGCCAGGATATGGTCGAAAGCTCAAATACCGCTGCAAAAAGGGAAAACAGCAGAAGGACCATAATTCCTTTGAAAAGTGTCCAGGCCCTGGTCAGCTGTATCCACTTGATCACCTGGTAGACGATTACACTGATAATGATAATCTCCACCACATCCCGGATACCCATGGACGGCATAGTGAGCGCATTTATGTAATTGAAAAAAGCCTGCGGAATACCGCCCACACTTATCAGCTGGTACATTTTAAGTCATCCCTTCCGTATTTAACTGAAAGTATTCTACTCCCAATGACTGCCAGACAGGCTTCACCGGTCCCTGGCCGGCTTCTTCCGGCCTCTTTTGCTTCCTTTTCCACCCTGTCTTTTAGAAACCCCGGAAGCTTTCCCGGAGGCTCCTCCCTTAGCTGACTGCTTTTTGGAGGAGTCCTCTCCGGACTGTTCTTTCGCCGGGAAGTCTTCTTTGGCCTGGTCTATATTCACAGGCCCTTCCTTTGTAGACTCAGTCTTCCGATCCTCATTTTTCGCCAGATCTTCCTTTGCAGATTCAGCTTTCTGAATCCCTTCCTTTGCAAGGCCGGCTTTCTGAGTCTCTTCCTTTGCAGATTCAGCTTTCTGAGTCTCTTCCTTTACGGACCCAGCTTTTAAAGGATCAACTACAGTTGAATTTTCCTGGCCGGCCACCTTCGTGGCTGCGTCTTCCCTGCCTGATCTTCCTCCAGAATTAGCTTCCTTGCTTCCGCCTTTCCCGGTCTGATCCGGCTTCCTCCCAGGACTTTTATCCTCATCCGGACCAGTCAGCTTGGGGGGAAGTTCAAAAGACTTTTTTCCCGTAGCAGCGCCCTGGGCTTCCAAGTGAATATCTTTCACATTATGATCTCTCTGGGCAACCTTCAGTTTGGGTACAGCCTTCACATAATAAATGTATTCATCATCCTCAAAGACGGTCCGCTCCGTTCTCGATGCGTCCCCGATGCCCCTGAAGAACCTGTATATCACACAGATCAGTACAGAGAGTGCCACCTCAAGAAAGACCCTCCACACCTCGTAATCAAGTTCAAATATATAGCGTCCACACAAGATAATCACAGCCAGTACCGCATTTCCCACCACGATGGCAAAAATCCAGGCCCTCTCATAAAAAAGATGGTTGAGCAGGGCTGTAATCAGAATCACCGTGAAATAGGCCGCAAACATAACCAGGAGATAGCGGTCAATCACAATCAGACTGGCAATACGCTGCAGACCCGCTGCAGGTCCGGCCGCCTCTGTCGTCGTCAATAGAGTACTGACTGATTCCGTGTAGGTACTGATGAAATAAATCAAAATGCCCAGGGAAGCCGGAACGACCGCCCAGAGACCAACCGTAATACCCAGCAGAACCGGGGCCAGGTACTCCAGTTTCAGGTAAAAGAGCACCGGTATGGCCATGGCGATCCAGGCGGACTTTCTGTCGACCCGGACCAGACTTATACATCCGATCAGGAAAAGCATGGCGAAACCTGCCAGGATATCCGGAGACAGCTGCCAGAGATTCAGCATAATCAGCAGCGAACCGGTAAAATACAAAAATACCAGGGGCAGGAATGCCTGGACCAGAGAAACCAGGGCAAATACCAGGTAACTGTTGGCCTTACTGCCGAAATCAAACATCTGGCCCAGAGTGAACAGGATTATAAAGGACAGGGCAAACTTGATCACTGCCCTGACAATGAATTCGTACTTTTGATAAAATTGTATAAGGTTTTCTCTAAGATTTACCAGTTGAGCCATGGTTACGGTCCCTTTCCTCAGGATCTTCTAATCCGGATCCTTCTCATCGAGATATTTCTTCAAACGGTACAAGTTCCTGTCATACTCCATCACCCTTTTCTTCATGGCCCGGTACTTTCTTCCGCACCATATTTTTGTGATGATGAGCGTCAGGATTAATATGACCAGATAGACGACTCCAAGGGGGATAAACTGCCTTAATATGGACAGGTCCTGGCTGGCGGACATCAGCTTCATATAGAAACGAAAGCCGTATAAAGCGGTGCAGACCAGGAAAATGAACGTCACTATTATCACGCTCTCTATAAGCCGCAGCGCTGTATAAGTACTCTGGGTCTGGAGGTTCATTTTCAGATCTTTGGCGCCGATCCCATTCTCATAAACGGACAACCATGTCATCTTCCTGACCTTCTTTTCGTCAATCATATCCTTCCTCCTGCTCTGAAACAGACCGGAAAGCCTGTCTTCAGAATGCATAAGATTCTTATCGGGCAGTCTGAAAACAGACTCACCGACATTATTATAATAGTATAACACGAAAATAATAGGTTGTACAATGACTTAAAAAAGGCCGCGCACAAAAAGTACGCGGCCGGATTATGCCATGAATCCTATGCTTCCTCGCGGAATATCTCAAGTATGGTGTAGCGGGAGGTCCCTTCCGGGCTCTCCACTTCCACAACCTCACCGACCCGGTGGCCGATCAGGGCCTTGCCAATAGGTGATTCATTGGAAATCTTTTTTTTGATGATATTGGTCTCTGTGGACCCGACAATCCTGTATTCCAGGTCCTCGTCAAATTTCTCATCATGGAAACGAACTGTACTTCCGATTCCCACCTTATCCTTATCATAGGCAGATTCGTCAATAACCTCCGCAAACTTGATAATATTCTCAAGTTCCTCAATACGGGACTCTATGGAACGCTGCTCATCCTTGGCTGCATCGTACTCTGCATTCTCCGAGAGGTCTCCCTGCTCTCTGGCTTCTTTGATCTTCTGTGCGATCTCTTTCCTTTTTACAACCTTAAGATCCTGGAGCTCGTCCTCGAGAGCCTGCAGTCCCTTGCTGGTCAGGATATGTTTCTTTGCTTCCAACATGTCGTACACCTTCCTAATCATCTTTCTATATTAATATAGGATTAATACAATCTGATGTAATATTATAATGGATAAAAAATGCCTTGTCAACGAGTCTTCCGCCCTCTTTCAGACTTTTTCTCCAGCAAATAATTCCTCGATTTCCCGGACGGAACTTACCTGGTTTACCGCCTCTCTCATTCTGGCGGCTCCCCGCATGCCGGCCGTGTACCAGGCCACATGCTTTCTCATCTCCCGGATGGCCGTATACTCGCCCTTACAGGCCGCGGCAAGCCTGGTCTGCCTGAGAACCATGGCCACCACCTCTTCCTTAGAAGGCCTTTCCGGCAGGGTTTCTCCTGCCAGGGCAGCCTGTAGTTCCCTGAAAAGCCAAGGGTTGCCTCTGGCCCCCCTGCCCACCATCAGGCCGTCGCAGCCGGTATAGTCCCTCATCCTGACTCCATCTTCCCCGGAGAAAATATCCCCGTTGCCGATAACCGGAATAGAGACTGTCTCCTTGACCCTCCTGATGATATCCCAGTCGGCCCTGCCGCCGTAATACTGGGACCTGGTCCTGCCGTGGACCGTAATGGCCGAAGCCCCGGCCTCCTCAAGGATCCGGGCAAATTGCGGCGCGTTGACATGGTCCTCATCAAAGCCTTTGCGAAACTTCACCGTCACCGGCAGGCTGACCTGGCGGACCACTTCCTCCACGATCCGTCCGGCCAGGTCTGGCCGGAGCATGAGGGAAGATCCCTCATGGTTGTTGACAATTTTCGGCACAGGACAGCCCATGTTGATATCGATAAAGGCAAAGCCTCTGTCCTCTATCCTGTGGGCCTGCTCACCCATGAGGACCGGGTCTGAGCCGAAGATCTGTACCCCGACCGGTTTCTCTTCCTCTTCAAATCTCATCAGGGGAACCGTATTCCTGTTACCGTAATAGAGGGCCTTGGCGCTGATCATCTCCGTGACTACCACATCTGCCCCCTGCTCCCTGCACAGGAGACGGAAGGGCAGGTCCGTGATCCCTGCCATGGGAGCCAGGATCACAGGAAAATCACAGCCGTAGATCTCCTTTACGCCTCTGGCGGCCGCCACTGCCTTCAGGGGCTTATTTATTGTGTTTGAAACGATCATAAATAATCTGTAATCCTTTCAGGGTCAGGCTTCCGTCATAGAAATCGATACAATCTGTCTCCTCGGCAATCATCTTACCCAGACCGCCTGTGGCTACCACCTTGACATCTGGCAGACCGCTCTCCTCTTTCATTTTCCGGATAATATACTCTGTCTGGCCTATGTAGCCAAAGACCAGGCCGGCCTGCATACTTGTCACCGTCTCCTTGGCCAGTATAAATTCAGGCTTGCGGATCTCGATTTCAGGCAGCTTGGCCGCCTGGGACCAGAGGGCATTGGCCGATGTCCGCAGACCCGGCGACGTGACGCCCCCGATAAAGGACCCGTCCGCTGTCACCAGGTCATAGGTGGTGGCCGTACCGAAATCCACCACAATCACAGGCCCACCGTAAAGGACATAACCTGCCACGGCATCGACGATCCTGTCGGCGCCGGTTTCCTTGGGATTGATGGTCCGGATCTTGATGCCTGTCCGGATACCGGGCCCCACTATAATGGGCTTGACGCAGAAATATTTGATAATGGCGCTGGTAAAAGAATGCATAACCGCCGGAACTACGGAAGCGATGATTACATCCTCCACGTCCTTGACCCGGTAGCCCTTATAATTAAGGATATTCATTAAAAAGACTCCGTACTCATCAGAAGTTCTGTTGATCTTAGTCCTCATCCGGAAGGTGTCCAGCAGCTTGGTCCCCTGAAATACTCCAATTGTAAAATCCGTGTTTCCTATATCAATACCTATCAGCATAACATTCAGTCCTCCTGGAGAAAAAATACTCTGTAATATGTCTCCAGGTTCTCGAGAAGCTCCCGTTTCTCAGCCTGGATCTCTCTGATCTTCAAACCACTGCCTATCTCATCAAAGAGAAAATCATCCTCTCTGGCGTCCACCGTCAGCAGAAGGTTACCCTCCCGGTCATACTCTAACCGAAGGATTCCTCCCACCTGAGCCGTGTAAAGAACGCACATGATCTGCAGCTCTTCCTTGATCGTTTTGGGTAGAGAGTCAAATTCCGGGTTAAAATAAAATACCTTCTCATAGCTGCTGGAGCCACAGAGAATCTTATTATCATCATACATAGCCATATAAACCTCTCACTGAGACCTCCCCTGAGAATACACGTTCCTTTCGGCCCTGGTCATCCTCCACCAGCAATTGGCCCAGTTCATCAATGCCAAGAGCCCGGCGGATAAACTGGCTTCCACCCTTCACGATCTTTACCTCCCGGCCCGCATTAATCAGCCTGTCATTATACTCTTTCAGGAAGGGGGTCATATCCCGGTAGTCCAGGAAAAGTCCGTAGTATTTCTCAAAAGACATGACGGCGTCCGCCAGCAGTCTGGCCCGGCAGATCTTCCTGCCGCTCTCCCTGCGGATGGAGGAAGCATGGTCAGCGATCTCCGGGTCAAAATCCATGCGGTTGACATTGATACCTACACCTATGACCACATAGTCAAGATGGTCCATCTCCGCTCCCATCTCCGTCAGAATCCCACAGATCTTTTTGCCCCCGATCACCAGGTCATTGGGCCACTTGATCTGACAGGCCCTGCCTCCATGCTTGTCTACAGCCTCCGCCACAGCCAGGGCGGCCACCAGAGTAATCATGGAGATATGGTTCATGGGAAGGTCCGGCTTTCTCAACATGGTATAGAAAATGTCCTCCCCGCCTGGGGATATCCATGTCCTGCCCCGGCGGCCCTTTCCTCTGGTCTGGATCTCCGCCACATACAAGCTGCCGTCAGGGGCACCGTCAAGGGCCCTTCTCTTGGCTTCCTCGTTGGTGGAATCGATCTCGGCAAAGGTGC
Organism: Lachnospiraceae bacterium UBA7026; assembly: GCA_002494165.1. GTDB lineage: Bacteria > Bacillota > Clostridia > Lachnospirales > Lachnospiraceae > Anaerobutyricum. Next base: position 23,176 of record DLBH01000066.1, read on the forward strand.
GGAACTCACCCGTGGGCAGTCCCGGCGGCAGCCAGGAGCGGATCTCTTCCTCCCCCAGCAGATCAGGGCTTCGCAAAAGACGGTAACCCTTCCGGGTCACCGACTCTATCTCATATCCTTCATTTTTTAACTGGTTTATGCATTTCCACACAGCAGTCCTGGACACACCCAGCTTTTCGCAGATGGTCTGACCGGAAACGAATTCCTGCCCACTGTGCAGCAGCGCCAGTATCTCATGCTTCATATTTGTGACTCTCCCCGCCGTCCGGCCTAGTCTCCCAGAGTCGCTACCATGACGGCTTTGATGGAATGCATCCGGTTCTCGGCCTCGTCAAAGACAACAGAGTTGGCAGAACGGAATACCTGGTCATCCACTTCCCGGATATCCAGGCCCAGTCTGTCTCTCATATCCACTGCCACCTCAGTCTTGAAGTCATGGTAGGCCGGCAGGCAATGCATGAACAGACAGTCCGGGTTGCCGGTATTTTTCATCATCTCAACAGTAACCTTATAGGGGGAGAGGGCCTTTACCCTGACGGGATATAAGTCCTCAGGCTCTCCCATGCTTACCCAGATATCCGTATAGATGACATCAGAGCCCTTGACATCTGCCGGATCATGGGAAATGCTGATGGATGCCCCGCTCTTCTTTGCCAGCTTCTTAGAAACCTTGAGCACTTCGGGGTCACACACAGTCTCCTCAGGCCCAACTGCCTTGAAGGTCATGCCCATGATGGCGCAACCGTACATGAGGGCATACATGACGTTATCGGAAAGGTCTCCGACAAAAGTCAGTTTCATGTCCTCTAAGGGCTTGTCAATATGCTCTTCCATAGTCATGAAATCTGCCAGCACCTGGGTGGGATGGTCTGTGTCAGTCAGCCCGTTCCAGACCGGAACACCGGAATACCTGGCCAGATTCTCCACGATATCCTGGCCATAGCCCCGGTACTCGATTCCATCAAACATTCTTCCGAATACTTTGGCGGAATCCTCGAGAGACTCTTTCTTATTCATATGGGAATTCTGAAGATATACCACATTAGCCCCCTCGTCGGCCGCTGCCACCTCAAAGGAACAGCGGGTCCTGGTGGAGGACTTGTCAAAGAGGAGGACGATGTTCTTACCCTTAAGGCTCTTTCCTCTGACTCCCTTCTTCTTATCCTTCTTCAGCTGGTGTCCCAGATCCAGCATGTAGCGGATCTCCTCCTTATTAAAATCAAGTAATGTCAGAAAATTACGCCCTTTTAAATCCATTCTGTCTCCTCCTTGGACCCGGCCGCTCTGACCGGGAACAGCCCTTTGTCGCTGTTATTATTCTATCTTATATTTCCATTATATTTCCGTATGACAGAAGCCATAATCATACAAAATGTTTATCAGACATTGACCAATCTGTCAAGTAAAAGCATGGTCACCGGTCCCTGACATAGTCGGCGATCAGGTTATGATCCAGAACCTCTTTGCAGGTCTCCAGAAGGCCGAGGGCCCGCTCACTCCCCTCCCTGGCCAGGGTCATGTCAAGGTGCTTGTTCCGACCACTTTTTAAAGAAATCATCCGGCCCGACTCCAGCAGGCCATCCCGGCCCATGATATAGATTACATCCCCCTTGCCACTGATGAAAGACCCCTTTCCCACATAGGAGATCTGGGCCTCAAAGCCTTCTTTGGCATTGAGCAGGTCATGGCCGAAAACATAAGGCTGGCTCATCTCCAGGCCCATGAGGCCGGCGAGAGTGGGCATGATATCCACCTGGCCGCCCACCGTGCTGATCTTCCTGTTTTCTCCCAGGCCAGGGATATGTATCAGCAGGGGTACCTTCAACATCTCATCGTAGTCATAGTCTTTGCCGAGAAAATCTTTCATCCTCTCCCGAACCGCCGGATTCTCCCGGTTCAGGCCCTGGTGGTCCCCATATATAACAATGACCGTATCCTCATAGATCCTCTCTTCCTTGAGCCGGTCGATCAGCTGTCCGAAGGCCTCATCCGTATATCTGACGGTCTGCAGGTAATTGCCGAAGAGACTGCCCTGGTCTTTCTGGTCCAGTTTCAGACTGGCCAGGGCCGGGTCGAGCTCATAGGGGATATGGTTGGTCAGGGTGATCATAAAGGCAAAGAAGGGTTTCTCCCTGTCCTTGAGCAGGTCCACAGACTGACGGAAAAGCTCCTTGTCAGTAAGACCATAACCACTCACCTCCGTCATATCCAGCTGGTCCTGGGAATAAAATTTCTGAAAACCCTGGTTTTTGTAGGCCTCATGCCGGTTCCAGAAGGTCTTGTCATAGCCGTGGAAGGCCAAGGCTTCATAGCCCTCCTCCCTGAACATCCAGGGCAGGCCGTAATAGCTGTTGTCCACATACATGCGGTAGCACTCCCTCTCATCATTGGGATATAGGCTGTTTAAGGCAGCGAATTCCGCGTCGCTGGTGTTGCCGACCCCGGTCGTGGAATAGAAGTGATCAAAATAGAAACTGTCCTCCCTGATCAGCCGGTTCAAATTAGGTGTGATCTCCTGGCCATTATAGTCGGCCCCGATTACAAAATCATTGAGAGATTCGGTCTGGATCAAAATCAGGTTTTTGCCCTTGGCCAGATTTTGAAACTCAGTTCCCTCTGATGCGGGAACCAGGTCCCTGATCCTGTCCTTTATGGCTTCCCTGTCCACAGACCTGCTCTCCAGCCTGCCCAGGACATTTACCAGGATATCGTTGGTATGGTAGCTTATGATCTCCATATGGTTGATTCTCTGGACCTCCCGCAGATTGGCCGGATTAAAACTATAATAATACCAGGCTCCCCCGGCCCCGGCCAGAAGGCCCAGGCGGACCAGGAGCCGGCTTCCCGTCTTTACCAGACCGGCCCGGTCCCCCTTCTTCCATGCCCTGGCCAGCTTCCTGGTCAGGGTCTCATGCCCGCCCCGGTTTCTGCCTTGAAAACAAAGCAACATAAAAGGCAGGTCTGCCAGGAGCAGAAGGCAGAAAGGATTGACTGTTGAGGCCAACAGTCCCTTCTGGCCCGCCACCTGGCCCAGACTTCCCAGCTGGAAAAGCTGGTTAAGGGACGTATAGCGGCCAAAATAACTGTAGTAGGCCGCATCCGCGAAGAAAATCACTGTCAGAAGTGTATACATAAAATAAAAAGCGTACCGGGACCCCCTGCCCCCTCTTACGGAACAGACTTCAAAAAGAGCCGTAAGGAAAAGGAAGGTAAGTCCGGGTACCGCCCACTCGGCCGCCAGGTCCGGTATCTCTGTAATCCGGTAAAATATCATCACCTTCAGGAGAAATACCGGCCAGGCCAGCCAATATAAGTTAGTCGCTGCCCTGCAGGCAGCCTTCATATATTTCATCATCTTACTAAGCAAGTGTCATCATTTCAAATTAAGCAGCTATCATCTGTCTACTATGTTCTTATACATCCTGTATATATCCACAGGTTTCCGGCTAAAGGCCTCATGGCTCAGCCTCCCTCCTGCACAAACCCTCCTGATGCCAGGGTCAAGCCTGGGATTCATCCTCAGAAAGCTGGAAGGCTGTCTCCTTCAGTCCGGCTGCCAGACCTGCCAGGCTCTGGATCTCTGACGGAATGATAATCTTGGTTGCCTTTCCGTCGGCAGCCCTCTCAAAGGCCTCCACTGCCTTAAGTTTGATGACTGCCTCGTCGGCTCCCGCTTCACGGATGACACGGATACCTTCTGCCTTGGCCAGCTGGACCTTCCTGATGGCCTCAGCCTGACCTTCGGCCTCCCGGATCATGGCCTCCTTGCGGGCGTCCGCCTTGAGGATGGCCGCTTCCTTCTGGGCTTCGGCTTCCAGGATCATGGACTCTTTGGAACCTTCTGCAATGAGGACTGTGGACTTCTTCTCACCCTCGGCCTTGAGGATAGCTTCTCGTCTTTCACGCTCAGCCTTCATCTGCT
>DLBH01000041.1:0-13178 GCA_002494165.1 Lachnospiraceae bacterium UBA7026
CTACAGTAAGTTTACGCTGTCGAAGTCCATATGACAGGTGGGTTTTTTGCCTTTCCTGTGCTATACTGGTGCTTGATATATAAGATCTGGAAAAGTGAGGTTGATATGAGAAAAAAGGATAGAATCCCAATTATATATGAAGATAATCATCTCATGGTTTGTGAAAAACCGGCAGGCTTGCCCGTACAGGGGGACAAGACCAGGGATCCAGACCTGCTTACCCTGCTGAAAAATCGGATTTTTGAGAGGGAAGGGGCTTTGGAGGAACCTTATCTGACGGCAGTCCACCGTCTGGACAGACCGGTAGGGGGACTGATGGTCCTGGCCCGTAGTAAGGAGGCGGCTGCAGCCCTAAGCCAACAGATGAAACAGGGCTTATTTGAGAAGAATTATCAGGCAGTATGCTGTGGCAGGCTGGAGGAGGACTTCGGGACCATGGAAGACTACCTGCTGAAAAATGGAAAGACCAATATGACCTCTGTTGTGAAGAAGGATACAAAAGGGGCTCAGTATGCCTGCCTGGATTATGAACTGATTGACTGTATCGAGACCAGGAAGGGGGCCCTGACCTGGGTTTTGGTCAGTCTCATCACAGGAAGACACCACCAGATCCGGGTTCAGTTTGCCTCAAGGGGCCTGCCCCTATACGGGGATACCCGCTATAATCCGGAATTCCGGGAGGCAAAAAAGACTTATCATCAGATCGGTCTCTATGCTACCCGCCTTTCCTTCCTGCATCCGCAAAGCGGGGAAAGGCTGACTTTCAAGACAGAACCCCAGGGCAAGGCCTTTGAGTTGATGGATGTGGAAGCCTTCTGATCAGGGAAAGGGTTCTTGAGTTGATGGAAGTAGAAGGATGCTGATTAGGGAGCGAGATTTTTGGAAGGATGGAAGTGGAAGCCTTTTGATCAGGGGGGCGAGACTTTTGGATTGATGGGAATGGAAACTTTCTGATAAAAGAGCAAGGGTTTTAAGTTGATGGATGTGGAAAATCGCTGTATTTGGAAGGGTTTCACATCTTATTTTCCAGGCAGGAGCATGGCCGGGACCCGATCCTGGTCCATTGACAAAAGGTAGCACATATTTTAAAATGAAAAGACGTGACTATTATAGTACAGATATATGGTTATATTCCGGTTGCTGCCGGCCTTTGGGGACGGCGGACCGAGATTAGACAGGGAAATAATGGGATTCCCTATGAAAGGATAAGATTATGGCTAAAGAAAAGAAGCTGGTGGAAGCAATCACTCCCATGTCGGAGGATTTTGCTCAGTGGTACACGGATGTAGTAGTTAAGGCAGAGCTGATCTCCTATTCTAATGTTAAAGGATGTATGATCATCCGTCCGCGTGGTTACGCGATCTGGGAGAACATACAAAAAGAACTGGACAGAAGGTTTAAAGAGACCGGCGTGGAGAATGTATACCTGCCTATGCTGATTCCTGAGAGTCTTCTGCAGAAGGAAAAAGATCATGTAGAAGGATTTGCTCCTGAGGTGGCCTGGGTTACCCAGGGAGGTCAGGAGGAACTGACGGAAAGATTATGTATCCGGCCCACATCAGAGACTCTTTTCTGTGATCATGTAAAAGACATCGTTCATTCCTACCGTGATCTTCCCCTGGTTTATAACCAGTGGTGCTCTGTTCTCCGCTGGGAGAAGACTACCCGTCCCTTCCTCCGGTCAGCGGAATTCCTCTGGCAGGAAGGCCATACCTTCCATGCCACAGCAGAGGAGGCGGAGGAGAGAACCAGACAGATGCTGAATGTCTACGCAGATTTCTGTGAGGAGATTCTGGCCATTCCCTTGGTTAAGGGTAAGAAGACAGACAAGGAGAAGTTTGCCGGTGCTGAGGCAACCTACACTATCGAAGCCCTCATGCATGACTGCAAGGCCCTCCAGTCCGGAACCAGCCATAATTTCGGTTCTGGCTTCGCTGAGGCCTTTGGCATCGAGTATACCAACAAGGAGAACAAACTGGTTCCTGTTTATGAGACATCATGGGGCTTGTCAACACGTATTATCGGAGCCATCATCATGGTTCACGGTGATGACAGCGGCCTGGTCCTTCCGCCCAGGATCGCTCCTGTACAGACTATGATTATTCCGATTCAGCAGAAGAAGGCTGGCGTTTTGGACAAGGCCTATGAGATCATGGATGAGCTCAAGGCTGAGTTCTCCGTAAAGGTTGATGCTTCTGACAAGTCTCCGGGCTGGAAGTTCTCAGAGCAGGAGATCCAGGGTATCCCGACCCGTATCGAGATCGGACCTAAGGATATTGCCAATAACCAGGCAGTGATCGTCCGCCGTGATACCAGGGAGAAGATCGTAGCGCCTCTTGACCAGCTGGCCGACACTCTCCGTACTGTTCTTGAAGATATGCAGAAGGATATGTATGACAAGGCTAAAAAGCATCTGATGGAGAATACCCATATTGCTCATGACTGGGATGAGTTCAATGATCTTCTTGAGACCAAGCAGGGCTTTATCCGGGCTATGTGGTGTGGTGACCAGGCCTGTGAGGAAGCCATCAAGGAAGAGAATGGGGCTACGACCCGTTGTATGCCTTTTGTACAGACCAAGCACAGTGATGTGTGCGTACACTGCGGGAAGCCCGCCAAAGTGGAGGTTTACTTCGGAAAAGCATATTAATTAACGCATAGATCCGTTTTGAACAGTCTTATTTGATATTGGCAGAAAACAAAAACCAACTATACCTGCGGATTTCCTGCGCTGCCTTTTTCCGCGCCTCGATCTCAACTCGCCTGCTACGCAGGCGTAAGTCTCTGCCCGGCGCTAAGACAGGCTTGGAAATCCTTGGTATTTACGCCATGGTTTGTTTTCTGTAAATATCTAAGATACTGATGGACTCCAAAAGGAACATTGCTGAGGGTTGAAAGTGGAACTATGCCAGATGTTTGAGTTGGCAGAAAAGGTATTTGTAAAGATAAAAACCAGCTGTACCATGAAGTAGAGAGGAGATTGATTTGGCGGATAAGATTGTTGCTGTTGTGGCAGGTAAAGAGATTACGGAGGCGGAGTTTAATCAGTTTCTTGAGAGGATTCCGGAGCAGAATCGTGCTTATGTGCAGACGGAGGAGGGGCGGAGACAGGCTCTTACCCAGTATGCGAATTATTTTCTTTTTGAGGCTTATGGCAAGGAAAAGAAGTATGATGAGGATGAGGAGTACCAGAAGGTGCTGGCTTCTACAGTTAGGGAGTTGCTTGCCCAGTATACCCTGACTCAGGAGATGAAGGATATTGTTCCTACTGAGGAAGAGTGCAGGGAGTATTATGAGAAGAATAAGGCTTCTTTTGCCCAGGGTGCTAAGGCAAAAGCTAAGCATATTCTCATGGATTCCGAGGAGAAGATCCTTAAGGTTCTCGATGATATTAAGGCTGGTGTAAAGTCTTTTGAGGATGCTGCCAGGGAGCATTCCACCTGTCCTTCCAGTGCCCAGGGGGGAGATCTTGGGACATTTACCAGGGGACAGATGGTTCCGGAGTTTGACCATGCTGTGTTTAATGCCGAGATTGGTAAGGTGCTGGGGCCGGTTAAGACTCAGTTCGGTTATCATCTGATTCGTGTGGATGAGCTGGACAAGGGAGAGGAAGCTTCCTTTGAGAAGGCACTGCCCCAGATTCTGAGCCAGCTGGCCAACCAGAAGCAGAATGAGGCTTATATGGCCTTGAGGGCATCTTTGATAGAAAAATATGGTCTGGAGTTTAAGTAGTTGTTATTTTTGCCTTTATTTTTTCAATGATAAAGGTTATAATAATGATACCATATTAACTTAGGGCGATGAATGATTCATCGACAAACTGCACAAGCAGAATACATATTCGGAGGTAAATGAATTATGGGATTAGTATCAGCTAAAGAAATGTTAGAGAAGGCAAAAGCCGGCAAGTACGCTGTTGGCCAGTTCAACATCAACAACCTTGAGTGGACGAAAGCAATCCTCCTGACAGCTCAGGAGAACAATTCCCCCGCTATCCTTGGTGTTTCCGAGGGCGCAGGCAAGTACATGGGCGGATATGATGCAGTAGTAGGCATGGTGAATGGCCTGATGAAAGACCTTAACATCACTGTTCCGATCGCTCTTCATCTTGACCACGGCAGCTATGAAGGCGCTAAGAAGTGCATCCTGGCTGGTTTCTCCAGCATCATGTTTGACGGATCTTCCCTTCCTTTCGAAGAGAATGTTGAGAAGACAAAAGAGCTTGTAGCTGCTTGTAATATCTTAGGTCTTTCCCTCGAGGCTGAGGTTGGATCCATTGGCGGCGAGGAAGACGGAGTAGTTGGTCTTGGCGAGTGTGCAGATCCTGAAGAGTGTAAGACAATTGCTGATCTTGGCATCACAATGCTCGCAGCAGGTATCGGAAACATCCACGGTGTATATCCGGACAACTGGGCAGGATTACAGTTTGACGTTCTTGATGCCATCCAGCAGAAGACAGGAGCTATGCCTCTGGTACTTCACGGCGGCACAGGTATCCCGGATGACATGATCAAGAAGGCTATCAGCCTGGGCGTTTCCAAGATCAATGTTAACACAGAGTGTCAGTTAGTATTTGCTGAGGCTACACGTAAGTACATTGAGGCCGGCAAGGATCAGCAGGGCAAGGGATTTGATCCTCGTAAGCTCTTAGCTCCCGGCTTCCAGGCAATCAAGGATAAAGTAAAAGAGAAGATGGAAGTATTCGGATCCATCGACAAAGCGTGAGTTTAACAAGCCTTTAATTACGAATTATTTCAGACCCTGTTCCGGGTCTGGGACATAGAGAAGACGGCCGCCCCTTTAAGGGGCGGCCGTCTTCTCTTCGATTTAACAGTGAGTGTGACGGTCTGTAAAAGGATTTGCCGGCCAGCTCTGTAAGCTTCTGCAGACCTGTTTTTATGATGTGTATAAAAAAAGTTCCCCGGTCCTTTAAGTGTAAGGACCGGGGAGCTTTGCCGGCTATACCTGCAGGATGCCTGCAGGGCACAGCCTTTGTGATGAATTAATGGCGTAAAGAAGGAATGCTATCTTAAAACTAGTCTGTTCTATGAAGTGTCATTGATAGCGGTAGCTTACAACCATTAATTACATGCGTTGTTATATTTCGATGCCGGCCTGCCTGAGTCTTTTGGAGATCTCAGGGCCCGCCAGAACTGTTACGATGATTTTGACCAGGTCGCCGGGAATGAAGGGGATCATACCTGCCATAAGGGCTGCCGGCAGATTGAGCTTGGCTGTGTACATGAGCCAGGATGTTCCGATCCAGTAGAGAACAAGAGTTGCTCCGATGGCCCCAAGGATCATGAGCCAGCGCTGGTCTGTCTTTTTAAAGCAAATGCCGGAAAGGATGACCAGGGGGATGTAGCCGATCAGGTAGCCTCCCGTCGGTCCGAAAAGGATGCCTGCCCCTGAACTGTAGCCGGAGAATACTGGCATGCCTACCAGGCCTAGAAGCAGATAAAGGAGGACGCTGAGGGCCCCTTTTTTAGGACCAAGAAGGCTGGCGGTCAGGTAGACGGCGAAGGTCCCCAGAGAGATTGGTACAAGGCCGCTGGGAAGGGGGATGGACAAGGGAGCCAGCAGACAGATGACCGCTGCCATGAGGGCAGTCATCACCAGCTGCAGGGTGGTAAACCTGTTAGAAAGTGCTGTCTCGTTCATTAGTATACTCTCCTTGTTATTCGTGATTGGACTTCCCGGCTTTTGGGATGTCCTTAGTATTATAAACAGGAAAGATTTAATTGTCAACCATATATTTTATAATGGTTAACAATTAGAATGAGGAATTTAAAAGGGTATTTTTGCTTTTTCTATTCTCCTCTTTGCCGGCTTGTGCTATAGTTATCTGTGGGCAGGTTCCCTGAAATAAATATAGTTAAGAGAAATACTGGTCCATGGATGAATCATTTTATGAGATGGATCATTTTGTATAAATCATTTTATTTGATGTTTTTATTCGATCATATTATTATTAATTTGATCATTTTATATGGAAGGAAGTAGTGTAAACATGACCCATAAGTTAAAAACCCTGATCAGTTCTGATGAGTTAAAATGTCCCAAGTGCGGGCATCCCCACATATGGAAGAAGTATGAGACCATCAATGCTTTAGAAAAGATGGACATGAAGAAGAAGCTGCTCAAGAATGAGATCTTCCAGTTTACCTGTGAGAAATGTGCCTTTAAGGCGCCTCTTACCTACAATAGTCTTTATACGGATCCTAAGAAGAACCTGATGATCTACATGGCTCCGGTTATGGAGACGGAGGTGGATGAGAAGCTTAATGAGTTGAACAGTCTGCAGAAGGGTGGAACTAAGAGGCTGGTGGATAATATCAATGATCTCAAGGAGAAGATTATGATTGCGGACAACCATCTGGATGACCGGGTTATTGAACTTCTCAAGATTGCTTATATTGGCCGGATAAAAAAGGAGATGGAGGATGACAACATGCAGGATATCCTCTTTGATTACAATGGCGGCCAGCTCTGGTTTTTACTCTTCTTTGAGAAGAAGGGGATCGGCAGGATGCCTCTGGACCTGGAGCATTACAGGCAGATTGAAAGGCAGTACCGGATGGGAATCCTGGACCAGTCCAGAGATGATTTCATGAAGGTGGATCTGGAATGGGCAGGAAAGGTCATGTTCCGCAGGTGAAATTTGTACTTGCATGGGTATTTTACTTGTGTTATAATACAAAAGCTGTTTATCGAGAAGAAAGAGGAGAGCTATCTGAAAGTGGGAGCCTAATCAGTCATTTTCCGGTGGCCCGCCCGAAAAATATACATTTTTAAGAGGTGAGTTAAGATGCGTGAAGGAATCCATCCAAAGTATTATCAGGCAAAAGTAGTATGTAACTGTGGCAACCAGTTTGTAACAGGATCTACCAAGGAAGATATCCATGTTGAGATCTGTTCCAAGTGCCATTCATTCTACACTGGTCAGCAGAAGGCCGCACAGGCACGTGGACGTATTGACAAGTTCAATCGTAAGTACGGCATGACTCAGAATTAGCAGATAAATAAAGTTGTTTAATGGCGACGGTGCAAGTGAGTCACGGGAGATATCCGGTGGCTTTTGTATCGTCGTTTTTAATATGTATCCTTTGTGCGGCCCTGAGTTAGGGGCAAGGCCAGGCAAGGGGTTCTGAGGCCGCAGGCCCGGGAGGTGGGAGATTGAAAAGAACAATGATTGGCGGTCAGGCAGTGATGGAAGGAGTCATGATGAAGAATCTTGATAACTATGCCGTGGCTGTCCGTAAGCCGGATCATGAGATTATTATTGAAAAGGGAGAGTACCGCAGTCTGTCAGAGCGCTACGCTATCTGCCGGATGCCCATTTTCCGCGGAGTGGTAAGCTTCGGGGAGTCTCTTTATATCGGAATGAAAACACTGACATTTTCCTCAGAATTCTTTGAGGAGGAGGAAGGGGAGCCCGACAAGGTGGAACAATTTCTCACCAGGGTTTTCGGGGACAAGCTGGACAAGGTGATTATGGGAGTGACCATGGTCTTTTCCGTGGTGCTTGCCATGGGCCTTTTTATGTTGCTGCCCTTCTACCTGTCCTATCTGCTCAAGCCCCTGATCGCTTCCCATGCCGTCAGGACGGCCATAGAAGGTCTGATCCGGGTAGGAATCTTCTTCCTCTACCTGGTCCTGATTTCCCAGATGGAGGATATCAGGCGGGTTTTCATGTACCACGGAGCAGAGCATAAGACCATTAATTGTCTGGAGCACGGGGTAGAACTGACACCGGAGAATATCAAAAAGCATTCCAGGCTTCACAAAAGATGTGGGACCAGCTTTCTTTTGATCGTTATGATTGTCAGCATCTTCGTCTTCATGTTTATCCGGGTGGACAGCCTCCTGTGGAAGCTTGTCCTGAGACTGCTGCTGGTACCCCTGGTGGCGGGGATCTCTTATGAGTTTATCCGCCTGGCCGGCAGAAGTGATAATCCTCTGGTGAATGCCTTGAGCAGGCCGGGTATGTGCCTGCAGTACCTGACTACCCGGGAGCCGGACCTGGATATGATCGAGGTGGCGGTGTCCGCTGTGGAAGGAGTCTTTGACTGGAGAGAGTATCAGGAGGCCATGAGAGAGGGCCTGATCGAGGACTGATGCCGGAGGAGCCTTATGGCAGTGGATAAAGTGGATAAAGATAGAATAGAAGAAAAGGAAATGAAGCTTTGCCAGCTTTTGGACCAGGTCAGGTTCCTGCTTAGGGAGGCAGGGCTTGAGTCCTGGGATTATGAGAGCTGGACCCTGTTGGAATGGAAGCTTTCTATCAGCCGGGCTGACTATTATATGGATCCCGGGAGGCTGGTCACGGAGGATGACCAGGACCTGGTGTTAGATGCGGCCCGGGTCAGGGCCTGCAGAAGACCCCTCCAGTATATGATGGGAGAGTGCGAGTTCATGGGCTTTCCTTTTAAGGTGGATGACCGGGTGCTGATTCCCCGCCAGGATACGGAATTGCTGGTGGAGGAGGCCGTGAGCCTGGTCAGGCAGGCGGTCCTCAGGACAAAGCCGGACCGGGATGTAAAGACGGTCCAGGAGACGAAACCGGACCGGGATATAAGGACAGGCCAGGAGACGAAGTCGGACCGGGGACTGGTCAGGGTTCTTGACCTGTGTACCGGCAGCGGTGCTATTGGAATCAGTGTGAAGCTGCTTTGTCCGGAAGCGGATGTGACCATCACAGACATTTCCCCGGATGCCCTGGCTGTGGCCAGGGACAACTGGGACAGATTGAAAAGGGAAGGGGCAGGATCATGCCCTGACTCTGATGATTTTGAAAAGACCTTTCATATAATAGAGAGTGATCTTTTTGGGAGGATCAGGGGCAGCTATGATTTTATTCTGTCCAACCCACCCTACATTCCCACGGCGGTGATTGATGATCTCATGCCGGAGGTCAGAGACCATGAGCCCCACCTGGCCCTGGATGGGGAGGCGGATGGCCTGATCTTTTACCGGAGGATCTGCGGCCAGGCAGGAGACTTTCTCCGGGAGGGAGGAAGGCTGCTCATGGAGATTGGTGCCGACCAGGGACAGGCTGTCACTGACCTGATGACCCAGGCTGGATTTGAGAATGTAAAGGTACATCAGGATCTGGCCGGTCTGGACAGGCTGATATCGGGGATCATGACAGATAAGAGCGGGGAATAGTCAGAGCATATGTTTATGGAGCCTTTTGGAAAAAGGGTCCATGAATTTTAATGAGAGATAAAGAAACTGTGGAATTCTTTGACAGATACAAGGAGGAGAACCATGTTTGATAAACTGGAAGATCTGGTCGCAAGACTGGAGGAGGTTATGAAGGAACTCAGTGATCCGGCCGTAGTCAACGACCAGGATAAGTTCCGGAGCCTGATGAAGGAGCAGAACGAGCTGACTCCTATTGTGGAAAAATATAACGAGTACAAGGAAGCAAAGCAGACCATCGAGGATAGCGTGGATATGCTGGAGGAAGAGAATGACGAGGAAATGAGAGAGCTTCTGAAGGAAGAACTGTCTGAGGCCAGGTCTACCGTTTCCAGATGTGAGGAAGAACTGAAGATTCTCCTTCTTCCCAAGGACCCCAATGACGACAAGAACGTTATCGTGGAGATCCGGGCCGGGGCCGGCGGTGACGAGGCTGCTCTTTTCGCGGCAGAGATCTACCGGATGTACAAGGCTTATGCCGATGCCCACCGCTGGAAGACGGAGTTTATCGATGTCAATGAGAACGGTCTTGGTGGTTTCAAGGAGGCTTCCTTTATGATCAATGGCCATGGGGCCTATTCCCGTCTCAAGTATGAGAGCGGCGTCCACCGGGTACAGCGTATTCCGGCCACAGAGTCCGGCGGAAGGATCCATACTTCCACCATCACCGTGGCCATCATGCCTGAGGCGGAGGAAGTAGATGTACAGCTGGATATGAATGACTGTCGTTTCGATGTTTTCCGGGCTTCCGGCAATGGCGGCCAGTGTGTTAATACCACAGACTCTGCGGTCCGCCTGACCCATATTCCTACAGGAATCGTCATTTCCTGCCAGGATGAGAAGTCCCAGCTTAAAAATAAGGACAAGGCCATCAAGGTTCTCCGTGCCCGCCTCTATGATCTGGAGCAGCAGAAGGCTCACGATGCCGAGGCAGAGCTCCGTAAGAGCCAGATCGGTACCGGTGACCGGGCAGAGAAGATCCGGACATATAACTTCCCTCAGGGAAGAGTGACGGACCACCGCATCAAGCTGACCCTGCACAGGCTGGAAAATATTTTGAACGGTGACCTGGATGAGATTATCGACAGCCTGACAGCGGCCGACCAGGCAGCCAAGCTTTCCAAGCTGCAGGAGATTGGAGCGTAAGCCATGAGAAAATGGGAAAAGCTGATCCGGAAAGTGGAACCCTACGTTCCGGGAGAACAGCCTAAATCGGAAAATGTGGTAAAACTGAATACCAATGAGAATCCTTATCCCCCGTCACCGAAAGTTATGGAATGTCTTAAGCAGATTGACCAGTTGAGAAAGTATCCTGATCCGGCGGCCTCTGAGCTGGTCCGGGCCATCGCTGACTATAAAGGGTTAAAGGAAAGTCAGGTATTTGTGGGTGTGGGCTCTGACGATGTTTTGGCCATGGCTTTTATGACCTTTTTTAACGGGGAAGATCCCATCCTTTTCCCGGATATCACCTACTCTTTTTATGATGTGTGGGCAGACCTGTTCCGCATTCCCTATGAGAGACTGGCCCTGGATGAGGATTTCCTGATTCGTAAGGAGGACTACCGCAGGCCCAACGGAGGAATCATCTTCCCCAATCCCAACGCTCCCACTGGGGTGGCCATGGCTCTTTATGACGTGGAGGATATCCTGGCCCACAACCAGGAGACTATCGTGATTGTGGACGAGGCCTATGTGGATTTCGGTGGGGTGACGGCCCAGCCTCTGCTGGATAAATATGACAACCTTCTGGTGGTCCAGACCTTTTCCAAGTCCCGGTCCATGGCCGGTATGAGGATCGGCTATGCCATGGGATCGGAAAGGCTGATCCGGGCCATCAATGATGTGAAGTATTCCTTTAATTCCTATACCATGAACCAGCCTTCCATCCTTCTGGGCAAGGCTTCCATAGAGGATGAAGCTTATTTCCAGGAGACCAGGGCTAAGATTATGGAGACCAGGGAATGGTTTAAAAAAGAGATGAAAGATCTGGGATTCAGTTTCCCAGATTCCAGTGCTAACTTTATCTTTGCCCGCCACGAATCCGTGCCGGCCCGGGAGATTTTTGAGGCGGCCAGGAAGGAAAATGTTTATGTGAGATATTTTCCCAAGGCCCGCATAGATAATTATCTGAGAATCACCATAGGAACCCGGGAAGAGATGCAAAAGCTTCTTGATTTTCTCCGTGAATATCTGTAAACTATAGCTATGAAGTCTCGGGAAAAAGGACAGGGCAGGGGATCCTGGGCTTAAATAAGGAGACCAGGTCCGGCCGGCTTCCTGAGTCGGGGCAATTGTTTTCTGATCTTACAATTGTAGATGCGAACCTTGCATTTTATGGCAGAAACAGGGAGGATTACTATGAAAAAGATACTGTTTGCAGCATCGGAATGTGTTCCCTTTATCAAGACCGGCGGTCTTGCGGACGTTGTGGGAGCTCTTCCTAAGGAATTTGATAAGAAGGAATGGGATGTCAGGGTAATCATTCCGAATTACCGGACCATTCCGGAGAAGTACAGGAATAATTTTGAGTATGTGACCCATTTCTATATGGATGTTGGGCCTCTGATCAGAAACCAGCATGTAGGTATCATGAAGTATGAATTGAATGGTATCACCTACTACTTCATCGATAACCTGGAGTATTTCGGCGGCGAGAAAGCCTACTATGATACCAGGACAGATGTGGAACGGTTCACCTTCTTCTGTAAGGCTGTCTTATCCATTCTTCCTGTTGTAGATTTCCGGCCTGACCTCATCCACTGCCATGACTGGCAGACAGGTCTGATCCCGGTTTATTTAAAGACTGAGTTCCAGGCAAATCCCTTCTTCTGGGGTATCAAGACCATGATGACCATTCACAATCTCCGTTTCCAGGGAGTGTGGGACATCAAGACTATGAAGGGCCTGTCCGGACTGCCGGATGACCTCTTTACACCGGATAAGCTGGAGTTCAACAAGGATGCCAACATGCTCAAGGGCGGCATCGTTTACTCTGACTTTATCACGACAGTAAGTAATACCTATGCCCAGGAGATCCAGACAGCCTACTATGGTGAGGGACTGGACGGCCTGCTGCAGGCCAGGGACCAGAGCCTTTTCGGCATTGTCAATGGTATTGACTATGCTCTTTATGACCCCAAGACAGATAAGGCCCTCTACAAGAATTACACCGTGAGGTCTTACAAGAAGGGTAAGGCTGAGAATAAGGCAGCCCTCCAGGAGCAGCTGGGTCTTGAGGTGAATCCGGACAAGTACATGATCGGACTGATCTCCAGACTGACAGACCAGAAGGGTCTGGACCTGGTTCGCTATGCCATGGACCGGCTGATCGATGATAATACACAGATTGTTGTAATCGGTACCGGAGACCCGGCCTACGAGGACCTCTTCCGCTGGTACGCCAGCAGTTGTCCGGGCAGGGTATCTGCCAATATCCTCTATTCTGATGACCTGGCCCATAAGCTCTACTCCGCAGCGGATGCCTTCCTTATGCCATCCCTCTTTGAGCCCTGCGGCCTGACTCAGATCATCGCTTTCCATTATGGTACCGTTCCGATCGTCCGTGAGACTGGCGGTCTCAAGGATACGGTTATCCCGCTCAACGAGTTTGAGGATACCGGCGACGGCTTCTCCTTTACCAACTATAATGGTGACGAGCTGATTAATACAGTTAACTATAGTAAATATATCTTCTTTGAGCAGAAGAAACTGTGGGATAACATGGTGAAGAGGGGTATGAAGAAGGATCTCTCCTGGAGCGTATCCAAGAAGCGCTATGAAGAGCTTTATAATACTTTGATTGGAAGATAGGCCAGACAGAGGAATCTTCAAAAAAGATGGTTTTATGTGGGGCACTGCCGGAGGGCAGTGCCCTTTTTTCAAGTAGAATTCCAGGGCCAGACCGGACCATAGAAGGCAGAAGCCGGGCCGCCATCGGCTCGCTCTAGTGTTGTGGAGCAAGTAAGATCCTGCCT
>DLBH01000041.1:13337-25529 GCA_002494165.1 Lachnospiraceae bacterium UBA7026
TAAGATCCTGCCTAACCTAGTGCTATGGAGCAAGTATAATCCGGCCTAACCTGGTGCTGTATAGCAGGCAGGAGCCGGATTGCCATAGTGCTTTAGAGCAGGAATGAGCCGGGCCGCCATAGTGCTGAAAGATATCCTTAAGAAAAGGGTGGTCTGGGGGGCCTGCTTCATGGTAACATGGATGTAGTCATGTAAGTATTGAATGATCTTTTGGAGAAAGGGGGCTAGTTCCATGCATTATCGTTGCCAGAATTGCGGAGGCAATGTTCTGTATGATCCCAATAAAAAGAAGATGGTATGTGAAAGCTGCGGCAGTGAGGAGAGTCAGGTGATCATACCCCAGAAGTCCCTTCACGCCTGTGGAAGCTGCGGGGCTGTCATCGAGGCCGGCGACCATACTTTCAGTACCCGGTGTCCCTATTGTCATACCTATCTGATCTTCGAGGACAGGCTGGAGGAGAGGAAGCCTGACCTGGTGCTTCCCTTTGCCCTGTCCAGACAGAAAGCCGGCGACCTGCTCAAGGCGACCTATAATGATCAGATGTTTCTGCCCAAGGATTTTTGTTCGGTAGCCAGCATCGAGGCCATGGAAGGTATCTACGTTCCCTTTTTCATGTATGATTTGAAGAGTCATACCTCTTTTGATGGGGAGGGTGATGTGATCCGTACCTGGACAGATGGGAAATATGAATATACGGAGACTAATATTTACCATGTGAGGAGAGAGTTTGAGATAGACTACAGCAGACTGCCGGTGGATGCTTCCCTTGCCATGGATAATCAGCAGATGGATCTGATGGAACCCTATCAATATGATGATATGAAGGACTTTGATACGGCTTATCTTTCCGGTTTTATCTCCGATACCTATGACGAAGATTCTGAGACTATACTGCCCAGAGCCCGGGAGAAGGCGGAGAATTATTCCGGCCAGTACCTGAGGGATATGACATCGAAATATCAGGTATTAAGGCCCTTTAATGAAGTTACCGACCACCAGCTGGAGGGAGTTGCTTATGCCTTTCTTCCCGTGTGGAAGTATGTATACCGCTTCGGAGGCCAGAATTATGAGTTTTTCATCAATGGCCAGACCGGCAAGGTTTCCGGGGAACCTCCGGTGGACTGGAGACGGGGGCTGATTGGTACAGGGGCCCTGGGTCTCTCTGTTTTTTTGCTCCTGCAGTTTTTCTTTTATTTTCTGGGGGTGTTATAAATGGCAGGGAAACAGTGGAAGGTTATTAAAATTTGTCTTGCTGCCGCCGCCGTCTTTTTGCTGCTGGGGCTTTTGTGTGAGCATATACTTTGGTCCAAGGTCCTGGTTAATCATACGGACCGGGCTAACACAAGCTGTCAGACAGACCAGAGGGTTTTTGATGACGCGGATAAGCTGACGGATGAAGAAGAATTGAAGCTGGAGGCAGAGATCGCGGAGGATGAGCAGAAGGCAGGTGCCGATATGGTTCTCCTGATCCTGGATGACCCCTCACTTTCCGGCTATGACCTGCTCAGGGATTATGCCCAGCAGGTATATATGGATTATGACTTTGGCTGGAATGAGGCAGGCGGTGATGGCATGATCTACGTGGATAACTGGGCTACCGGCCAGACCTGGATGGCAGTCAGGGGGTCCTGTGAGGACAAGATCGGTGAGAGGACCCAGCAGTATATCATGAAGCGCTGCAATAAGTATGTCAACAGTAATCCCTATAAGGGCTACAGCACTCTGATGCGGCTTTTCACCTTGAAGATGGTCAGCCTGAATCTTTTCCGGCTCAATGTTCCCTGGTGGGTATGTCTGCTGATTGCCCTGGTGATTATGCTGTCCTTTGGTTTCGTCCAGTATTCCAATCATAAGGCTTCCGACACTACGGATATGGATACCTATGTGCGGGAAGGCGGCGTGACAGAGATCGACCGGGAGGACATCTTCCTGCGCAAGAATGTGATCCGCACTAAAATCGAAAAAGATGATAAGAGAAACGGAGGAGGCGGCTGGGATATCGGCGGCACAGGCGGCTTTGGTGGAAGCGGGGGCAGTCATTAAGCTCTTGACATTCTAAATCCTTGTGCTAAAATAATTTTCGTAGCTGATTAAACCATGCATATGGAATGATGTTAAAATAGAAGCTAACTCAAAGACGAGGAAGATTTCGTTCGGATGCGGCATGACAGAGAGAGGGGCCGGCGGCTGGAAGTCCCTATGGCGCAGAGCGGAGTTACCACCTCTGAGAGGTCCTTAATCGGATCCGGCCGACACCGTTATCGTCCTAATGAGCAGATCTGCACAACCGGCAGCCAAAAGATTATGGCTGCGGCACCCTTCTGGAATCGGCCTTCCCTGGGGAGGTAGGAAGAGATGTCCGGACAGGTATGCAGATAAGCAGGGTGGAACCGCGACAGGTCCCGGGGAATCCAGGCTCATGCCTGATTCTCTATAAAGGAAGTATCGTCCCTGCTCCGTAATATTTATTATGGAGCAGGGTTTTAATTTTTTGTGGGGAAGTTCTTGTATTTTCAGGGCAAGGCCGGATTAAGAGAAAGAAGATTATGAAGCAAATGATGAAAGACACAGGTAAAAAAAGACGGGTGAAGGCCGGGGAGTTCTTCCAGGGCAAGGCCGGGAGAAATTTTCTCCTGGTTATGGAGGCCCTGTTGGCGGCGGCCTTTCTCTATAAGACAGACCTCTGGTATGACCCTTATGCCGAGACCTTTATGAAGAGGTTTTATGCCGATTCCCTGACCATCTGCGGCGGCCTCTGGGTCCTCTTGGTTGTGCTGACCATAAAGAAGGTGAACCTGTCAGACAAGACCAACAGGATACTGACCTGGATTACAGGCCTGACCATACCGGCCGTGGCCTTCCTCTGGCTGGAGTTCTATAACGATATGCAGTTCTGGGTTCCGGTCTTCCAGATTGACCCCCAGTATCTGATTCTGGATCTTTTGATCTACTACGCGATTTTTATGGTTCTCCTCCTGCTTTGCAACAGTGTCAGGGGAGCCAGCGTGGCCATGATTGTGGCAACTACAGTGTTCGGTATCGTGAATTATGAACTGACCGTTTTCCGTAGCATGTCCTTTATCGCGTCAGACATTTTCTCTTTTCTGACAGCAGTTTCGGTGGCCAATACCTACACCCCTGAGATCGATGTGGACACGGCTGAGTTTTTCATGATGGCCCTGGTGATCCTGGCCCTGCTCTTTAAGCTTAGGAAGATCAGGCTGTTCCGCTGGAGAGGTCGGCTGGCCTACCTGGCCCTGGTCTCGGTCATGTCCCTGGCTTTTGTCCAGGTTTACGTGTACAGCGACTATCTGGAGAATATCGGCGTGGACTTCCGGGTCTACCGGCCCCAGAACAAATACCGCTATTACGGGACCCTGCTCACTACTATGAGAACCTTTGGCTACCTCCATGTGGCAGAGCCGGAAGGCTATTCCTTAGAGGCGGTAAAGAAGATTACCGGGAATTATGATTCCTTGTCGCTGACAAAAGAGGAACTGGAGAGCAGGTCCGATGTACGGGCGGCAGAGATACCGGAGGCCTTGCAGGAGCAGAATCAAGAGAAGGACCAGAATGGTTTACAGAGTAAGCAGGCCCTGCGGGACCAGATTCAGCAAAAGGACCAGAATGGCCAGGAGAATCAGCAAACCCAGCAGGAGAAGAAGGACAGCCAGGAGCAGCTTTCTTCCCAGAACGGCAGCAGGAAGCCCAATGTGATTGTGGTCATGAATGAATCCTTTGCAGACCTCAGTGTTCTTGGCCCCATGGAGGTTACAGAAGACTACATGCCTTTCTTCCGGTCCCTGACGGAGAACACCATCAAGGGCTACACCTATTCCTCTGTGTTTGGAGGTAATACGGCGAATTCGGAATTTGAGTTTCTCACGGGTAATACCATGGGCTTTCTCCCGGATAATTCGGTGCCCTACCAGCTGTTTCTCCGGTCGAAAACGGCCGGCCTGACCTATGACCTGAAGAATCAGGGCTACGGCCCCTGCCTGGCCCTCCATCCTTATTTCAATACGGGCTACAGCCGCTATAAGGTTTATCCCCTCCTGGGATTTGACCGCTTCTATACATCAGATGACTTCACAATCTTTACGGATACGGTGAATTACCATATTACCGATGAGGAGAACTATAAGAAGATCATCAGGCTCTATGAACAGAATCAGAGCTCGGGCAAGCCTTTTTATATGTTTAATGTGACCATGCAGAATCATGGCAGTTACACTGGTGACCTGTCGGAGACCGGGGACCGGGTGAAACTGCAGGGGAGTATGCATTTCTTTTATAAGACGACGGAATACCTCAATATGATCCGCATGTCCGATGATGCCCTCCGGGACCTGATCGCCTATTTCCAGGGAGTGGAGGAGCCGACAGTGATCGTTTTCTTCGGAGACCACCAGCCGGACCTGGATGAGAGCACCTATAAGGTCATCATGGGCGATGGAAAAGGTGTGGACGAGCTGGAGGGAGAGGAGTTGGAGAAACTCTACAAAGTGCCCTTTATGATCTGGGCCAACTATGATATCGAGGAGCAGACTGTGGAGAGGACCTCTAATAATTATCTGCCTACTTACCTGGCCGACGTGGCAGGCCTGGAAAAGACAGGCTATCTCAGATACCTCAGTGACCTGAGGGAAAAGATCCCCTGTATCAATGCCATCGGCTACTGGGGAGACGACGGGAAGTTCTATGAACTGGATGATAAGACTTCTCCCTACTATGACCTGATCCACGGTTATAACCTGCTGGAATATAATAATATATTTGGCAAGGAAGAGCAGGTATCCACTTTCTTCTATCTGCCAGACCGGACCAAGTCTGATGCGGCAGACCCCTGAATGGACAGACCAAAGCCGGTGGATAACAGGCAGAGCAAATAATAAGATATCTTATAAATAATAGATCAAAGAGCAAAAGATAAAGCAAAAAACCAAGTAAAAAACAGACTAAAACATTAAGTAAAAGATTAAGTTAAACACAAACTAAAAGACAAAGCAAGACATAGACTAAAGGACAAAGCAAGACATAGACTAAAAGACTAAGTTAAAGAAAAATAAGACATTAAGTTGAGGACAAAGTAATACACCAAGCTAAAGACAAAGGAGAACAGAGATGATTATTCAGTTAAAAGACGGATCTAAAAAAGAATATGCCCAGCCAATGACGGTCATTGACATCGCCAGAGATCTCAGCGAAGGTCTGGCCAGGAATGCCTGTGCCGGTCAGGTGGATGGCAAGACGGTTGACCTGCGGACAGTGATCGACCATGATTGCCAGCTCAACATTTTCACCTTCAATGATGATGAGGGTAAGCTGGCCTTCCGTCATACCACATCCCATGTGCTGGCCCAGGCATTGAAAAGACTCTACCCGGAGGCCAAGCTGGCCATCGGACCGGCCATCGAGGATGGATATTACTATGATTTTGACATGAAGTCCCTGACCAGGGAGGACCTGGACGCCATCGAAAAAGAGATGAAGAAGGTCATAAAGGAGAATCCGCCCATCGAGCGCTTTGAGCTGCCCCAGGAGGAGGCCATCCGTTTTATGGAGGAGAGGGAGGAGCCTTACAAGGTGGAGCTGATTCAGGATCTTCCGGAGGATGCAGTAATCAGTTTTTATAAGCAGGGAGATTTCACAGACCTGTGTGCAGGACCTCATCTGATGAGCTTAAAGCCTATTAAGGCATTTAAGCTGACTTCCTCCTCTGGTGCCTACTGGAGAGGAAATGAGAAGAATAAGATGCTCACCCGAATCTATGGAACTTCTTATACAAAGAAGGCTGATCTGGCTGAGAGACTGAAATATCTTGAGGAGATCAAGCTCCGCGACCACAACCGGCTGGGCAGGGAGATGGATATCTTTACAACGGTGGATGTAATCGGTCAGGGTCTTCCCCTCTTTATGCCCAACGGAACCAAGATGATCCAGAAGCTGCAGCGCTGGATCGAGGACCTGGAGGATTATGAGTGGGGTTATGTAAGAACCAGAACACCTCTTATGGCCAAGTCCACCCTCTATAAGATTTCCGACCACTGGTACCATTATAAAGATGGTATGTTTGTCTTCGGCTATGAGAATAAGGCAGACCTTGAGAATGCGGCAGAGGCAGACCGGGAGATCCACGGTGTGCAGGACCTCAACCTGATCGAGCATGACGCGGACGCGGACGCCTATGCCCTCCGGCCCATGACCTGTCCTTTCCAGTACTATGTATATAAGGCACGCCAGAAGAGCTATCGTGACCTGCCCTACCGTATGGGTGAGACGTCCACCCTTTTCAGGAATGAGGACTCCGGCGAGATGCATGGTCTGACCCGTGTCCGCCAGTTCACTATTTCTGAGGGTCATCTGGTATGCACACCGGAGCAGGTGGACCAGGAATTTAAAAACTGTGTCAGCCTGGCTAAGTACTGTCTGACTACCCTGGGCCTTCAGGATGATGTGACTTACCGTATGTCCAAGTGGGATCCGGAGGATTCTGGAAAATACCTGGGCACTGCCGAAGAGTGGGAAAAGGTAGAGGATGCCATGAGAAAGATCTTAGACGAGATCGGCCTCGACTATGTGGAGGCAACCGGTGAGGCAGCCTTCTACGGACCCAAACTGGATATCCAGGCCAAGAATGTCTATGGCAAAGAGGATACCATGATCACGATTCAGCTGGATATGTTCCTGTCTGAGCGTTATGATATGTATTATATCGACCAGAATGGCGAGAAGAAGCGTCCTTACATCATCCACAGGACTTCTCTGGGATGCTATGAGAGAACCCTGGCATGGCTCATCGAGAAATACGCCGGCAAGTTCCCGACCTGGCTCTGTCCGGAGCAGGTTCGTGTTCTTCCCATTTCTGAGAAATATATCGATTACGCCCAGGAAGTATTTAAAGAGCTTCGCAGAAATGGTGTGGATGTCAAGGTGGACAGCAGGTCTGAGAAGATCGGTTATAAGATCCGCGAGGCCCGCATGGACAAGATTCCTTACATGCTGATTGTCGGTGCCAAGGAGCAGGAGGATGGTATGGTATCCGTCCGCAGCCGTTTCGCCGGTGATGAAGGCCAGAAGCCTCTGGCTCAGTTCGTCAGTGAGATCTGCGAGGAGATCAGGACCAAGGAGATCCGTCAGGAGCTGCCCCAGGACGAAAAGAAATAAGAGGGTTAGCCGGGAAGTGTCTCTGGAAGAAAAGAAAAAAGAAGATTACTTCGGAACCTTCCCAGGAAGAAAAGAAATAAAAAGATCAGCCGGGAACTGCCCGGAAAGAAATAAGAAGGTCAGGACAGGGCCCCATTTCCTGTAAGAAATGGCGGCCTTGTCTTTTTGTGAAAATTTTTTGTGGAATTACCGTTAAAAGTGCCAAGGAATACCACGAAAAGTCCAATTTTTTCATAGAAGATTGAAAATGCATATGCTATAATACTGATGAATGATTATATTCTCATGTAATATGTATAATTATCGACAGGACAGGGTATGGGGCTGGTTCCATATGACCAGGTCTCTACCGGTTTATAGGAGCGTCGGCGGCTAGTCTGGCCAGGCGCGAGAGAAATATATTAAAAAAAGGAGCGGGAGTTATGGGTGTTGATATTAGAGAATTATTACCGAAAGATACGGAAGGAAGACTGAGAATTATCCAGGAGACTGTTCCGGGAAGACAGATTACGTTAGCTCATGTTATCACAAGCCCCAAGCCGATCGTTTACCGTAAGCTTGGTCTGAATCCGGATATTGATTTTGAGCGTTCCGCCATTGGAATCATTACAGTAACTCCGTCCGAGTCCGCTGTTATTGGTGCGGATATCGCCATCAAGAGCGGCGATGTATACCTGGGCTTCGTAGACCGATTCAGCGGCACCCTGATCCTTACAGGAAGGATTTCCTCTGTGGAGTCTGCGATTCAGGCAGTGATTCATTATTTCCAGAACGAACTGGGTTATGCTACCTGTCCGCTCACAAAGAAGTAAGACCACTTAAGAGGGACTTTAAGGAGGCACAGGGGTGAGACCCTTACTCCAGTGTGCCATAAGAGTATTTTGCATATTGAAGGCAGGGGCCTGCGGGCTTCTGTCTTTTATTTTGCAGACCCGCGGTGCAGCCTGGCAGGTTATCCCCAGGGGAAAAAGGAAAGTTGAACAGGTTTTGTCTCTATACATTTTCCTTAGACAGCTACAGATATCCTTTTATCTGTGGTATAATCAAAGGGACTGACCATGGAAGCGTAATCAAAAGGACTGACCATGGAAGCGTAATCAAAGGGACTGACCATGGAAGCGGTTAAGTGGACCAGACGGAAACAGGAAGCGTTTATAGCTGCCGGAAACCGTGGAAGGGAGGGGTAGGATGGCTGCCATCAGTAATGATTGGGCACAGGCCCTGAAAGAGGAATACAAAAAGCCTTATTACAGGAATCTATACAGGAAGCTTATGGAGGAGTACAGCAGCCAGCTGGTCTATCCCCCGGCTGACGATATTTTTAATGCCTTCCACCTGACCCCTCTGAAGGATGTCAAAGTGGTGATTCTGGGCCAGGATCCCTACCACGGGGACGGCCAGGCCCACGGTCTGTGCTTTTCCGTACAGCCGGAGGTGGAGATTCCACCCTCTCTGGTAAATATATATAAGGAGCTGCAGACAGACCTGGGATGCTATGTACCGGATAATGGCTGCCTGCTGAAATGGGCAAGGCAGGGAGTCCTTCTTCTGAACACGGTCCTGACGGTCCGGGCCCACCAGCCCAACTCCCACAAGGACATTGGCTGGGAAGAGTTTACCGACGCGGCTATCCGGGTTCTCAATGACCAGGACCGGCCCATAGTCTACCTGCTCTGGGGAGGCCCGGCCAGAAAGAAGAAGGCCATGCTCAATAATCCCAGACATCTGATCCTGGAGGCGCCCCACCCCAGTCCCCTGTCAGCCTACCGGGGGTTCTTTGGCTGTCGGCATTTCAGCCAGGCAAATGACTTCCTGAGATTCCACCAGATAGAGCCTGTGGACTGGCAGATTGAGAATCTGGGCCAGGCTGGGGCAGGGACGGAATAATTGAAAAGTATAGTAATTATTATAGAAGAGAGGAGAATCATATGACAGTAGACTTTATCTGCTACCCCAGGTGCGGGACCTGCCGCAAGGCAAAAAAGTGGCTGGAAGACCATGGCATAGAATACCAGGAGCGGATGATTCATGAGGATAATCCCACAGCGGAAGAGCTGAAGGAGTGGAAGGAAAAGAGTGGCCTGCCCCTGAAAAGATTTTTTAATACCAGCGGCCAGATTTACCGGCAGAACAAGCTGAAGGACAAGCTGCCATCTATGAGTGATGAAGACCAGTACCAGCTTCTGGCCACCGACGGCATGCTGGTTAAGAGACCGATCCTCTTGAAAGGAGACCAGGTTCTGGTGGGCTTTAAAGAGAAGGAATATGAAGATACTTTTAGTGATAACTGATAGCTATAACCAGTTCTAGTTTTTTCGGATTAACACATCTGTCCCGGAAGATGATATAGTGACAAGCAGTAACTGGTCCGGCCTTTACCGGGACCGGCGCAGGCCGGGGCCTGGGACAAGTGTTATTGCCACAGGATGATTTAGAGAAAAGTTATGGAAACAAGACCTATAAACGAAGAGAGAGGTGATAGCTTGCCGGAGATTGTACTGGAAAATGTATGTAAGACATTTACCACAAAAGACGGTATAGTTCAGGCTCTTAAAAATGTGAACCTGGAGATTGAGGCCGGTGAGATTTATGGGATCATCGGCATGAGTGGAGCCGGAAAGAGTACCCTGGTACGATGTATCAATTTCCTGGAGGAGCCCACGGAAGGCAGGGTCCTGATCCGGGGCAAGTCTTTGGGAGAGTACTCAGAGAAGGAATTGAGAAAACAAAGAGAGGATATTGGCATGATTTTCCAGCATTTTAACCTGCTCATGCAGAAAAATGTTAAGGATAATGTCTGCTTCCCCCTCTATATTCAGAAAAAGTCTAAAAGGGAAGCCAGGGAAAAGGCCCTGGAACTGCTGAAAATCGTCGGCCTTTCCGACAGGACCAAGGCCTATCCGGCCCAGCTGTCAGGCGGCCAGAAGCAGAGGGTAGCCATAGCCAGGGCTCTGGCATCAGATCCAAAGATCCTGCTCTGTGACGAGGCGACAAGCGCCCTGGACCCCCAGACTACATCTTCCATACTGGCTCTTCTGAAAGATATCAACCAGAAACTGGGTATCACCATTGTGATTATCACCCATCAGATGTCGGTAGTCCGGGAGATCTGCAACCGGGTGGCCATCCTTAAAGATGGTGAGGTGGCTGAGTACGGTGATGTGGAGGATATCTTCCTCCATCCCAAGACAGAGGTGGCCCGGGAGCTGATCCGCAATGATGTGGAGATCAACCAGGACCAGAAAGGCCCGGCCCTCCATGGCAGGGACCTGATCAGGTCCGGAGACCGGATCAGGGTCATCTACAGGGACCAGCCCGATGCCCAGCCGGTAATTGCCAACATGGTGCTGCGCTTCCTGGAGCCTGTCAACATCATGGGGGCCAATACCAGGAGTGTCCATGGCAAGGCTGCCGGAGAGATTATTCTGGAATTCATTCCTGAATCCACCCAAAAGGCGGAGATGAAGCAGTATCTCCGTGACTGTGGACTCGAAGTGGAGGAGGTGGATGTAAATGTGGACTAGTGAGATTACGTCGATGATTATTGAGGGAGTATGGGCTACCTTGTACATGACCCTGGTATCCACCTTAATGGGCTACCTGTTCGGTCTTCCCCTGGGAGTACTCCTGGCAGTGACCGACAAGGATGGCCTCAAACCGAATCCGGTAGTTTATAAGGTTTTGGATGTGATTGTCAATATCGTGCGAAGCATACCATTCCTGATCCTGCTCATCCTGTTAATTCCCTTTACCAGACTGGTCGTGGGACAGAGCTACGGCTCTACGGCCACTATTGTACCCCTGGTGATTGCGGCGGTTCCTTTTATTGGACGAATGGTGGAATCTTCTATCAAAGAGGTGGATCCAGGTGTCATAGAGGCAGCCAGGTCCATGGGGGCATCTAATCTTCAGATTGTCTGGAAGGTTCTGCTGGTGGAGGCCAGGACTTCCCTGATCGTCGGATCAACCATCACTATCGGAACCATACTTGGCTACTCGGCCATGGCTGGTTGTGTCGGAGGCGGAGGCCTTGGTGATATCGCTGTGCGATATGGATATTACCGCTACCAGACGGATATCATGATTGTCACCGTTGTCCTGCTGATCCTGCTGGTACAGATGTTCCAGACGGTCGGTATGTTCATCGCGTCGAAACTTGACAAGAGGAAATAATTCAGACCTTTATTGGTCTGAATCAAATAATGTATTAAAAAGAGGAGGAAGAAACCATGAAAAAACTTGCAGCATTATTATTAGCAGGAGTACTGGCGGTTGGAAGTCTGACAGCCTGTGGCGGAAGTGGCCAGGGCGATGACGCGGCAACAGGAACTGAGGCAGCCGGAACCACAACAATCAAGGTGGCGGCATCTGCCACACCCCACGCCGAGATTTTAGAGCAGGCTAAGCCGATTCTGGCTGAGCAGGGCTATGATCTTGAGATTACGGTATTTGATGATTATGTACAGCCTAATGAGGTTGTAGAAAGCGGTGATTTCGACGCCAATTACTTCCAGCATATCCCCTACCTGGACAGCTTTAATGAAGAGAAAGGAACCCATCTTGTCAATGCCGGCGGCATCCACTATGAGCCTTTCGGAATCTATCCGGGAACAAAGAAGAGCCTTGATGAGCTGGCTGACGGAGATTCCATCGCCGTTCCCAACGATACTACCAATGAGGCCCGGGCCTTAGTGCTTCTTCAGGATAATGGCATCATCAAGCTTAAGGATGGCGTAGGTCTGGAAGCTACGGTTACAGACATCGTTGACAATCCTAAGAACATCAAGATCGTTGAGCTTGAGGCAGCCCAGGTTGCCCGTGTAACCGGAGAGACAGCTTTTGTTGTATTAAATGGAAACTATGCTCTTGAGGCAGGCTATACTGTATCCAAGGATGCCCTTACTTATGAGGCAGCTGATTCTGAGGCAGCGAAAACTTATGTGAATGTCATTGCTGTCAAGGAAGGAAATGAGAACAGTGAAGGAATCAAGGCTCTTGTAGATGTGCTCAAGTCCGATGAGATC
>DLBH01000016.1:0-20883 GCA_002494165.1 Lachnospiraceae bacterium UBA7026
TTTTGACCCCAACATCATATAATACAAAGATAATATATAAGATTAATGGTATAAAGACATTAGGTAAAAAAGCTCGTGTGACCGTTGTCGTAAAGTCCCCGGATATTAAGAAAGCTACAGACCATGCTGCGGTTGAGTATATGGAGCTCATCATTAAGAATCCTGGAATATCAGATGAACTTGCAGAGAAGCAGTTCGAAAACTATTTAAAGAATGACATCAGCAAGTATGGCGTACAGATGTATATCCACACTATGACATTTGATATGGTAAAGAAGGGTGGCAAATGGAAGATTAAGGCCTCCACTGACGCAGATTATGATCTGCTCTATGGCCGCTACCTGTCTATTATGAAAGAATATGAGGAAGCATCAAAATAAAACTGGTGTGCTTTAAAATATAAATCGTGGAATTCAAATCTATAAGATATGGTGTCTTGGAACTGAGGATACGGACCCTTTATAAGGTTGGGAGTGTGAAAACTTCCGGCCTTTTCTAATCCTATTACTCCCTAAAGCTGATCATGGCAAAGGATGTTTATACGCGGCTACGCGCGGCTATGCGAAGCTCCACTTCCAAAGATTACGTTCCAAAGATTCATAATGAAAGCTAAGGTGTCGCTCATGTTCACCACCATGAGTTTGACCAAAGAAAGCCAAAAGGGTATAATACAGCTAATGGAACAAATAGAGGTAAATAGAAGATTTTTGGTTGATAATCATAAGTGGAAAATCTTTTGTCAAGAGGTGGGGTAGCATATGAAGATATCAGTCAAGGAATGTCCCTGCTGCGGGGCCAGGCTGGAAATCAAGGAAGAGAGACCCTTTGTATATTGCGAATACTGCGGCAGCCAGATTCGTCTTGAAGAAGCAGGGGAGAAATATGAATATATTGACCGGGCCAGATTAAAAGAGGCAGAGGTGGAGAGCCAGAGAATAGAGGAGCGGAGATGGGACAAGGAGCGGTATCTGGAAGACCTGGCCAAGTGGCAGAAGTTAAGAAATATCTGCCTTATCGCCATAGTGGTTCTCCTGGCTGTAATTCTGCTGTTTGGCTCCAAAAGTGGAATAGGCCACTTCTTCTCTGCCATCTTGTCCTGTAGCCTGGTTGCCGGCCTGATCGTCTGGAAGATAAAACCAAAGGAGCCTGGATATCTGGCGGGTAACCCCTCCATCGGGCAGGGACTGGGAGGCAGTAACTACTTATTCTGGGCAGAGGGGAGCAGACAGGACTGGGACTGGCAGCTATAAAAGTTATGGCCACAGCCAACCTGGGCAGCTGGACCTTCCCTGGTACTGCCAGATCGGCTGGATCATCCTGTTAGGTCTTGTGACCGGGGGCCTATACTGGATTGCAGGCCCGGTACTCAGGGTGTCTTGGAAGAAAAGGCATTAAATGAAAAGGTACAAGTTTTACAAGATTCCGCTAAGCGGCATAGATGGATTCCAAAGAAACTTTGACAAGTAGATATTATAGGAAGGGGAAAGAAAACTATGAAAAGAAGAAGATGGATATTAGCAATTATAGTGCTGGCAGTGGCCATGACCACATGTCCAGTCAAGGCAGCCTCCAAGAAAGACAAGGTGGAAAAGGTCATCAAGACCTACATGGCCGGAGCCCGGGCGACCAACGGCCGTAAAATGGGGAAATGCTTCAAGACAAAAGAAGGTTTAAACTTCACTATGAAGCAGGCCAGGCAGGCCCTGCCCTATTTCGATAAGGTTTATAAGACAAACAAAAAAATCACTTACAAGATCAAAGCCATTAAATTCAGCGGGAAAACAGCTGTCGTGAAAGTAAGGGTAAAATCCCCCAACATAAAAAATGCCACAGACAAGGCCATGATAGATATGCTGTCCTATGCCTTCAATAACCCGGATAGCACCGAAGCGCAATCAGACACCCTTTTCTTTAGACTGGTCAAAAAGAACATTAATCAGCAGGGTGTGCAAATGTATAAGCATACCATGATCTTTAACATGGTCAAGACAGCCAAAGGTTGGAAGATCAATACAAGTACGGACGCAGACTATGATCTGATCTTTGGAAGATTCTTCAGTATCATGAAAGAGTATGAGAAGGCATTTAACTAAATAGCAGGATCTTACAAAAAAAGACATCATTTGCAGAGACAGAAAGGGGTCTTGTCTGGCGAGGGTATGGCAGAGCGGCAGTAACATCTTGTAAAACGTAAATCAATAGGGCTGGGAGAAGGAAAGCTCCCGGCCCTTGAATGTTGGGAGGGGAAATATTATTTTTTGTAGGAAGAGAGATGTGGTCTTTTGTACATAAAGACCTTTAGCTTTAGTGATGTATAAAGTAAAGATCCGGAGTATTATAGATGGGCAGAAAGTACTTGCAAAGGTTATGTTTCTGCCATTAAAAAGATAGAAAAATATGCAGACCTTCTGGATTATGGCAAGCTGCCTTACGGAGACCCAGAGAATACTTCCCGGTTCTATGAAGAGATGCTGGCTAATTCTTATTTTGAACATCGGATAAAGCAAAATAGGTCTAAGTTTGACCGGGCCATACAGTATCTTACAGAATACATGGCAGATATGAAAAAGATTGTGGAAGGTGATCTGCTTTTCTGGAAGATGGGAGAGGATGGAAGGCCCATATACAGTAAGCCGGATAATATCTGGCATGACTGGGACCAGGGAGTCCCGCTCACTTATGACCCGGAAGGAGCGTCAATGATGTATACCTGCAAGAATTGCGGAATACAACATTTCCAGTGATTTAGAATAAATGACAGTCACCAGCTCATTTTCAGATGAGCATCAGTGGCTCAAAAACAAGTGAGCGTAAGTGCTTTGTGATCAAGCTGGCGCTCACTTTCCAGTTGACAACTTTATTGGCAAAAGTGTAAAAGAATATATGGAAAAAATATATTGGCATAATCAGATACAGGAGCCCAACCCCCATGAAAACAATAAAAGTAGTAGCCGCGGTGATCCGTAAAGAGAATAAAATATTTGCCACTGCCCGTGGCTATGGAGACTATAAAGGTGGCTGGGAGTTTCCCGGTGGTAAGATCGAGCCTGGGGAGACTTCCCAGGCGGCTTTGAGGCGGGAGATTCTGGAGGAGCTGGATACGGAGATCAGTGTCGGTGATCTCCTTGATACGATCGAGTATGACTATCCGACCTTTCATCTGTCCATGGACTGCTTCTGGTGCAGCATTTTAAAGGGGGACCTGGTTCTGAAAGAATCCCAGGAGGCCAGGTGGCTGTCCAGGGATGACCTGGACCAGGTGGCCTGGCTGCCGGCAGACCTTACCTTGATTGGGAAGATCAGGGAGGTCTTGTAAGGTCGTGCGGCAGGCCGTTATATTTGCGGGAAGCGACATATTTTCCCGAACATTTTTTAAATGACTTGATTAAAGATAAGAGCTTGGAGGAAGAATTCATGAATCAGCATGACATAAAGGTAAATCATATTAAGGCTAAGAGTATCATGACCAAATCCAATGCCCCCCTGGGTGGCTATTCGGTCAATCCCTATGTGGGCTGTCCCCATGCCTGCCGTTATTGTTACGCTTCTTTTTTGAAGCGGTTTACCGGTCACCAGGAGGATTGGGGGACCTTTATGGATGTTAAGGACTGGCCCCCTATTAAGAATCCGGGCAAATATGCCGGCCAGAAGGTGGTGATCGGTACGGTTACCGATGGCTATAATCCCCTGGAGGAGACCTATGGTAATACAAGGAGGCTTCTGGAAGAGCTCAAGGATAGTGGAGCAGATATCCTCATTTGTACCAAGTCTGACCTGGTCCTCCGGGACCTGGACCTCTTAAAGGAGATGGACCAGAAGAACCGGATTACCGTTTCCTGGTCTATTAATACTTTGGATGAGTCTTTCAGGGATGATATGGACCAGGCCGTTTCCATCGAGAGAAGGCTGGTGGCCATGAAGCAGGTTTATGAGGCGGGCATCCGGACGGTTTGCTTTATTTCACCTGTATTTCCTGGGATTACGGACATTGAGGCTATATTTGACCGGGCCAGGAACCAGTGCGACCTGGTCTGGCTGGAGAATCTTAACCTGCGGGGAGGCTTCAAGGCGGAGATTATGAATTATATCGCCGACAAGTATCCTGACCTCCTTCTCCTTTACGTGGAAATATATAATCACAAGAACCGGGCTTATTTCCAGGGCCTGGAGCGCAAGGCAGAAGACCTGGCCCGCCGTTACGGTTGCCGTTTCCTGGATAATGAGACCCCCTATGAGCGGGTGCCTCAGGGCCATCCCACCATCGTCAATTATTTCTACCATGAGGAGGTCAGGGGAACGGCCAACAGCGGAAAGAGGAACAAGGCTTCCAAGACTTCCTGACCTGGGAATTAGAAAAAATATAACAGAAAAACATAACAGTTTTACAATCTACAATAACAAGGGGGAGGCTGCCGCTTTAAAGCGATAGCCTCCCCCTTATGTTACAGTACTGAGCCTGCTTATAAACGTTAATTAAAATGTGAGCCGGAACGCTCTCTTAATTTTGAGCCAGCTTCGTTCGCTTAAAGGTGAGCAAAAACCCTCGCTTTGATTATTCCGGACTCCTTTGAGCTACTTTCGCTCATTTAAAAGTGAGCCGCCTGCGAGTTTCCTTTGCTAAAACGGTTTAGCCTATATAAAGCAGACGAGAACCTGCATCAAGGCCAGTAACTCGATCAGGATTACTGAGAAAAAGATCTGGCCGGCTTTTTCCCTGCTCACGTTGATCATCTGGGTGGAGAAAGCGGAGAAGAGAAGAATCTCTACAGGGATAAAGTATCTTCCCTGTGTTCCCAGAACAGCGGGATCTCCGATCTTGGTCTCGGCCAGGAGCATGCCTGTCAGGGTGAGAAGTATAACCAGCAAGGATATGGCAATGGCTGTAATCCTGTATTTCAACTCCTGGGGCGGCCGTTCATTTTCCACATGGACGAGCAGCAGCAGACAAAGAATCAGAGGTGTGATAAACAGCCAGGATATGATGATGTTATGCCAGCCTAATCTACCGCCCATCATTCCTCTTAAAAGGGTCTCTCCGAACTCGATTACCGTTCGCCAGTAAGTATAGATCAGCTGCAAGGGATGGCCTATGACGTAGGCGGGAGTGTAGGACTCTCCTTTTGTGCCTGTGCCTGCTGACAAGGAGACCAGTATGGGATAGAATTTCCAGGCTATAAGGCCTGCAATCGCCACGGCACCTCCAGTAGTGGCAAGGACCAGCTTGTAGCCTGATTTTTTCCTCTTTTCTTTATCCAAAGTGCTTTTACCATGCTGCCTGGTCCGTCTATCCAGTCTATCCTGTCTGTCCGCTTGTCCGCCGTGTTTTCTGCCGGACAGTAAAAGGAGAGGCAGGAGAATGACCGGTGTATATACTCCACCTTTGCTAATGGCGATAAAGACTGCCATCAGGACGATAAGGATGGTATAGATTATCCTGCGCTTTTTGTCCTTTCCATAGGAAAGGCTCAGGCAGAGGGCGATAAACAGAAACAAGATTCCGTTGATCATGGCGTCATAAGAGGCCGATGCTGCCTGCTGCAAGGCAATCATGGAGATGGCGATGGCGGCCATTAAGTTGTTGCAGAAGGGTATGATAGCTACGGCCAGCCATGCCAGGAGGACATAGGCCAGCAGAGAGAAGACCCTTGCCAGCTGATAGGTCATCATTCCTGACAGGTGGAGTAATCTTCCGGTTATTATGCCCAGGGCCGAAGGGATATAGACCAGGCGGGGTGCCTGATGACTGGTATCCACATATGTCACTCTGTTAAGGTCTGTATCCTGGGCCTTGTCCAGGGTGCTGTGCCAAAGCTGGTAGTAAGAATTGGATTCCACGTCATTTGCCAGCAGGTCGGCAGTTATAATATCGCATTCCCGTTTGAGAACGGTTCCCTCCTGGGGGGTTTTGTCGACATGCATGATCTTGTTGGATAGCTGGTATGCCGTATCCATGTGCCAGGGCTCATCAGGGGCTCCGTATACCGGGATCACCCACTGGATGACCAGACCCATCATGAAAGCGATTAGCGGGAACCATTTTCTATAGTTCCATTTTCTGATTACGATAAGATAATAGGCAGCCAGCAGGGTTACCAGCATGCATAGGCACAGGAACCAATAGAGCTTGGTCATCTCAGACAGATGGCCATATTTCATCCGGTAGATTACATTGGTGTAGTCCTCTGGATTGCCATTAAAGCTTATGACTGTTCCGGGCTTATAGACAGAAGTCAGGACCAGTTTCATATCATCTGGCGGGGTCTCTGAACTGGTTGGGGCAGCTGAGCTAGTCGTGGTAACCGAGCTGGTTGACCCAGCGGTCTGTGCGCTGTCCTGGGACAAGGCGTCCTCACCCTGTGAATCCGGGATAAGCAGCTTCATATGAAGTCTTAAGTTTAAGCCTTCGGTCTCTTTTGGCAGATTTTTTAATTTGATTTCCCGCTTTTTTTGCCTGCTGCTGAAAAAATAGCTGAGGGAGGCCTCTTTTTTATAGAAGACTTCTCCTGAGTCAGGGCTGCTGACTTCAAGGAGAAGCCGGCTGCCTGTGATCACTTTTTTCGGGGCGGCACGGAACTGTAATTTTTTGAGGCCGGGCACCCTGCAGACAAAGTCTTCATAGAGTTCGGGATTATCTCTGGTCAGAGTGACCTTCCCATTGTCCTTATGGGCCGCAACCAGGGTGTATTCTATCTGTTTGTCATTTTCATATTGGACCTGGGACTTGTAGACTAATATACAAAAAGCCAGTGACAATACGAGGATCAATAGTATACTTGTCAAAGTATGGTTGGATTTCTTATTATGTTTTGACATCTTTTCTCCCTGTCCCGCATAGCGGTTGATCTCCTGGTCGGCTACACGAAGTATATATTTTCTGGATTTTTTATTTTATAAATAGTAAAGCTTTTTATAATCATTGTCAAGACAGGAGGGCTTTGGCAGACCTAGGAACAGGGCGAGTAGGAGGGCTTTGGCAGACCTAGGAACAGGGCGAGTAGGAGACTTTGGCAAAGAGCTTGCCAGAGAGCAAGCTGCGGGTTTTTTCTTATCGGCAGGATGGTTTATATGATATTTTATAGAGAGATATAAGATGTTATATTATAAGCGTGAAACGAATGATGTGATATAAAAGAGGGGGGCAGGCTGATATGAAGACGATTTATTTAGCCGGTGGATGTTTCTGGGGTACCCAGAAGTATTTTGATCAGTTTGACGGAGTAGTCAGGACCCGGGTGGGTTATGCGAACGGACCGGGGAACCGGGGAAGCCATGTAGAGGGACCGGGAAACAAAGGAAGTCATGTTCAGGAATCGGGTGGCAGCTTGCCTGGCTGGCCGGAGAGGCAAGTCAGTTACCAGGAGGTATGTGCGGGCAGCGGCCATGCGGAGACTGTGGAGCTGGTCTATGATGAAGCGGTAATCAGTTTGACAAAGCTGCTGGAATATTATTTCCTGGTCATTGATCCCCTGGCTGTCAACAGGCAGGGTAATGACAGGGGAATACAGTACCGCACGGGGATTTATTATACTGAGGAGAGCCAGAAGGAAGAGATCCGGGCGGTTTACAGGAGACAGGAAGACCTGGCCGGAGGTCCGCTGGCTGTGGAATTGGGTCCCCTGCTTAATTTCTGCCCGGCGGAAGAATATCACCAGAAGTATCTGGATAAAAACCCGGGAGGCTACTGCCACATCCCCCAACGCTTTTTTGCCCTGGACCAGGAAGAGCCGGCGGAGGCGGTGGAATCAGAGGAAGACCTGCGGGCCAGGATCGGGGATATCGCCTATGAAGTGACCCAGCATGCTGCGACGGAGCGGGCCTTCACTGGGAGATACGACGAGTATTTTGAGAAAGGGATCTATGTGGACGTGGTGACCGGCCAGGTTTTATTTTCCTCTGAGGACAAGTATAATTCCGGCTGTGGCTGGCCTGCCTTTACCAGGCCTGTATCCAGGGACGCCCTCACTGAGCACAAGGATGAATCTTACGGTATGGTCAGGGTAGAGGTGCGCAGTGCCCAGGGCAGGTCCCATCTCGGCCATGTCTTTAATGACGGGCCCAGAGACCAGGGGGGCTTACGTTACTGTATTAATTCTGCCGCCCTCCGTTTTATACCCTATGAGGACCTGGACAAGGAAGGCTATGGCAGCTGGAAGGGAATCCTGGTCTGTCTTCTGGGCCTGGTTTCCGTGCGGCTGCTGAAGCTCTATCTCAGTCCTGTCATTGTGGACGCTCTGGGCAGCCACTGGGGCAAGCTGACCTTCTCCATAATCTATACCTTCTATTTTATCGCTTTCTTCCCCCTGCTTCTGAATCTTTATCATAAGATGACAGACAAGATGGATGAAGCGGATAAGACAGATTATAGGGCAGCTGCTTAAAGGGCAGCCGCTTAAAATTTAAATAAGGGTCTTGCCTAAGTCTTTGGTCATAGAGTAAAGTAGGAATAGTAGAAATTGTTTTGCCAATATACCGGTGTGGTTAGTGATGATATGAAGAATCCATTTAACAGTATAAGTTTCAAAAGCATATTTGGCATCGAGCTGCTGCTGCTGACCTTCTTCCTGGTGGTCAGTGCCATTGGTTACCAGGGCTTTACGGATGCTCTCCTTGACCAGTATTCGGAGGATGCCTTCCGGACGGCCAAGGTGGCGGCCCTCAACCTGGATGCGGACAGGATGGATGCCTACCAGGAAAGCGGCGGCACTACGGAGGAGTACCGGAATATATTAAAGACCCTCGACCGGGTGTGTAATGCCTCCAGCTCCACCTTCGTCTATGTGATCCGGCCGGACCAGACCGACTATGAGCATATTACCTTTATTTTCTCTACCGTCGGCTGGCAGTATCATTATGATCTATATCCCTTTGGTTATTATCGGGAGACCACCAATGACGATTACCGGGACAAGTACCGGCTGCTTTATGAGACGGATTCCAGCCAGGAGCTGGTGGTGAGAGACCGCGGTTATATAGAGACCGACCCCCATATTACGGCCATGGTTCCCCTGCGGGGGTCCGACCGGCAGACCAAGGGAATCATGTGTGTCCAGAGGCAGATGACCGGCATGACCGATGCCCGCCATGATTATGTGAACAGGGTGGCCATAGCCCTGGCTGTTCTGGCCCTGTTTGCCTTCCTGGTGGCAGGGGTCTACCTCAATCATCTGCTGATGCCCATTAAAAAGATTACCAAAGAAGCGGACCGCTTTGCCGAGGAGAACAAGGCGGCAGAGACCAAGCTTACAGAGACCATCCATAATAAGGATGAGATTGGCATACTGGCTGCCTCCATCGACCGGATGGAGGACCAGATTACCAGCTATGTACAAGATATAACCCGGATCACGGGAGAGCAGGAGCGGATTCGGACAGAGCTGTCCCTGGCGGAACGAATTCAGGCAGACATGCTGCCCAGCCATTTCCCCGCCTTCCCGGACCGGTCTGAATTTGACATCTATGCCTCCATGCAGCCTGCCCGGGAGGTGGGAGGCGACTTCTATGATTTCTTCCTTATCGACGAGGACCATCTGTATCTGGTGATCGCCGATGTGTCCGGCAAGGGTGTGCCGGCGGCCCTCTTTATGATGGTCTCCCAGGTCATCCTGGCCAATACGACCATGACCGGGGCTTCCCCGGCGGCTGTCCTGGAGTCCACCAACTCGGCCATCTGCTCCAACAACAAGGAGGAGATGTTTGTCACTGTCTGGCTGGGCATCCTGGAGATTTCCACCGGTAAACTGATGACGGCCAATGCAGGCCATGAGTATCCGGTTCTGATGAAGAAGGGCAGCAGCTTTGAACTCTTCAAGGACAAGCATGGCTTTGTGATCGGTGGTATGGACGGTGTGAAATATAAGGACTATGAGATAATGCTGGAGCCTGGCTCTAAGATCTTCGTGTATACGGATGGTGTGCCCGAGGCGACTGATAAGAATGAGAAAATGTTTGGCACAGACCGGCTGGTGGAGGCCCTGAATGAAGATAAGGAGGCCAGTCCCGAGCAGGTCCTTGCCAATGTCAAGAAGGCTGTGGACCTCTTTGTGGATGAGGCGGAGCAGTTTGATGACCTGACCATGCTCTGCCTGGAGTACAAGGGCTGCCAGAAGGAGGATTCGGATCAGGCTTTAGATCGGGGCCTGGAAAATGTCTGAAAGGGAAGATTCGAACATTTTCCAGGATAGAAGACCTGAGGAAGGACTTCCTGGAAAAGACATGGTTTGGGTTTGAGATATAGAAAAAGATATGGGAAAAAATATGGAATAAGATATGGAAAAAAGAGCTTAACTTGGGAAGAAGACTAGAGAGATGGGTTTAGTTTAGAAGTCCTGAAAAGAGGGAAGCCATGTATAATACCAATACCTACCTGCTTGAAGAATATGATCAGCTGTTGCCTGACTACCAGGAATTGTTGGAGATTGTCCAGGAGATTCTTAATGAGGTCATAGCGGACCATGGCTTTAAACCCATGCAGGTTGGGGGCAGGGTCAAGACCAGAGAGTCTCTGTCGGAGAAGATTCTGCGTAAGGAAGGCAAGTACCATGATCTGAAGGATATCACAGATATCGCCGGTATCCGGATTCTTTTCTATTATTCTGACCAGGTGGACGCCTTTGCGGATGTTATCAAGGATACATTTTCCATTGATCCTGTTAACTCCATTGATAAGCGGCAGAGTATTCCCCCTACCACTTTTGGATATATCTCTCTCCACTTTATCTGCCGGCTGTCCCAGGAAGGCCCTTATCCTGAGAAGTTGAAGGACTTGCCTTTTGAGATCCAGCTGCGGACGGTCCTCCAGCATAGCTGGGCGGAGATCGAGCATGACCTGGGCTACAAGGCGGAGATTAGTATTCCCCGCAAGATCCGGCGGGAGTTTGCCAAGCTGGCCGGCCTTTTGGAGATTGCCGATGAGCGCTTTGTGGCCATTCGCCAGCAGATTGAAAACTACAGTCGGGAGACGAAGGAGAATATCAGTGGCGACTGTGCCGATGATATGACGCTGGACCTGGTAACCCTGGAAGAATTTCTCAGGACAAGCCCGGTGATGACTGACCTGGTGAAGGAAATTGCAGCCTTTAGTAATGCTACCATTCACCATGTGTCAGCGGAGGGCTACCTGGAAAGACTCAGAAAGCTGGATATCCTGACCATCGGAGACCTCAAGGAGGCCTGTAGCAGAGAGAGAGGTGCTATTTTGGAAAGGGCAGGCCGGCTGTTGGAAGGATCTGACATCCCTGAGCTGGTATCTACCGTGGGACTTTACTATCTTTGCCGGGTTCTGGAGGCATAAATTAAGTCCCAAATTTCTTATTTTGAAAAATTAAGCCTAAAATAGCTTGTTTTTGCTTTAGAAAATGAATTTAAAGCTTGTGCATGCTTCATATTTATGATATAAAAATAAAAGGGCAAAAAGACAATGGCGTCGGAGGATGAGAATGTCTTTTTGCTTTTTTTGTATACGGGCTTTGGTCCCGGGCAAATAAAAGATTTAGAATGGGTTGTAGTTTTCACGGTAGTTTTCTTGCCGGCTACACAGGTAAAAGGGAGGTTTAATGTTACTATGCTAGACAAGATAGCGCAAATCAATGGTGTTATTAACGGACTCGTATGGGGATGGCCTGCGCTGATCCTGCTCGCTTTCGTGGGAGTTCTGATGACTACCCTTACCGGTTTCTTCCAGATTTCCCATCTGAAGCACTGGTGGGCCAATACGATAGGTGCGATTTTTAAGGACAGGGAGATTACCAGTCACACTAAGGACAAGTCTATTTCCCAGTTCCAGTCCTTATGTACCGCACTGGCAGCGACTGTAGGAACCGGTAATATCGTAGGTGTTTCCGGAGCCATCATCACCGGTGGACCCGGTGCCGTATTCTGGATGTGGGTTATGGCCTTCTTTGGCATGATGACCAATTTCTCTGAAAATGTTCTGGGTATCTTCTACCGTCGTAAGAACAGTGTCGGTGAGTGGAGTGGAGGAGCCATGTACTATCTCCGGGACGGCCTTGGCGCCAAGAAGGGCTGCAAGGGAATCGGAACAGTTCTGGCAGTACTTTTCTCCGCCTTCTGTTTCCTGGCATCTTTCGGTATCGGAAACATGACCCAGGTTAACTCCATCTCCGGTAATATGGAGACAGCCTTCCATGTTCCTACCTGGATCACAGGCGTGGTTGTTATGATCTTCGCGGGCCTGGTTATCATCGGCGGTCTCAAGCGTATCGCCAGCGTTACGGAAAAGATCGTTCCTTTCATGGTTATTCTTTACATGGTTGGTTCCATTGTTATTTTCTTTACCAATATGGGACACTTTGGTGCCGTATTTGGCGCTATCTTTAAGGGAGCTTTCGCAGCCAAGGCTGCCGGCGGCGGTATTGTTGGTTATGGTATCAAGCTGGCCATCGAACAGGGTATGAAGCGAGGCGTGTTCTCCAATGAGGCCGGTCTTGGTTCCTCTGTTATGGTTCACTCCAACTCCAATGTATCCGAGCCGGTCCGCCAGGGAATGTGGGGTATCTTCGAAGTATTTGCAGATACCATCATCGTATGTACCCTGACAGCCTTCTCCGTATTAAGTTCCGGTCTGGTTGACCTGGAGACAGGTGCGACTCTCACTGAATATAATGGCGTAGCCCTTTCCAAGGCTAACCTGGTATCCACCGTTTTCTCCATGCATTTTGGTAAGGCAGGTGCCGGCTTTATCGCCATTGCGGTTATGCTCTTTGCTTTCTCCACTGCTCTTGGTTGGAGCCACTATGGTTCCAAGGCCTGTGAGTTCCTCTTTGGAGAGAAGCCTACTGTAATCTACCGGGTGATCTTCGTGCTGGCCACCTTCGGCGGCGCGGTTATGTCTGATAACCTGGCCTGGGATCTGGCGGACACCTTCAATGGTCTGATGATGATCCCCAACTTGATCGGCGTACTTGTGCTTGCACCACAGGTTTACGCCATCACCAAGAATTATGTTGACCGGCACATGCACAATAAGGATGTGAAGCCGATGCTTTCCTTCTTCGATGATGTTCAGAAGGAAGAGGAGGTTGTGCTGGAAGAGACTGGAATGTAATCGCCTGCTTTCCCGGGCGGGGCCGTTGGCCCCGCCCTTTTTTTATACGGGCCTGGCTTCCGCAATCTGTTTAAAGCTGTCAGTAAGGATATCTATGGGAAATAACACCAGCTATACCTGCGGATTTTCTGCCTCGCTTTTTGTTCGCGCCTCGATCTCAACTCGCCTGCTACGCAGGCGGGGGTAGCTGCCCGGCGCGAAAGCTAGGCAGAAAATCCTTGGTATTCACGCCCATGGCCTTATTTCCTATAGATATCCAACAGACTGACAGTTTTTATAGATTGTGGAAGCCAGGTCCTGGGAAGTGTTTTGGGGAGTTGCCTTATGAAGGGTTGGGGAGAGTAAAACTTAAATTATTCAGTAATTCCACAGTATTTGTGCTGTGGTATTTTTTGCAGGTTGGTAAAGGGATGTCATTTTCTGGTGGGTGTGGAGGAAGGAGAGTCTTTTAATGAGGGTTTTTAATTATATAGAATTCACATATTTTTATAGAAAAAATAGCTTTTTTCTGGGGTGTTTGAATGATATACTGAATAGGATTATATATATGTTTTATAAGGGTTAGTCTGCTTTGGGGGCGGATTGATATTGTGGTTTGAATGAAGTGGAGGTTTTCCTATGTGCACCAGTGTATTTATTGGCAAGGATGTTAGCGCTGAGGGGACCAGGATTCTGGCCAGGTCTGAGGACCAGGTGGGGACGGTTCATCCGAAGCGCTTTTTTGTGAAGGAGGCTTCCTCCCAGCCGGGAAGGACTGTGAAGGATACCGGGGAGGGAAGGGATTTGGCTTTCCCGCTTCCCGATGTGACTTGTAAATATACGGTGGTTCCGGATTATACTGTCTTGGGGGATGGGGATTACTGCAGTGTCTGTATCAATGAGTACGGGCTGATGATCAGTGCCACCATGTCTCTGGTTAATCTTCCTGAGGAATATCTGGCTCTGGATCCTTTGAAGGAGGAGGGGACGGCCCTGCGGGAGGCTAATATGTGTGAGCCGGTGATCTGCCAGGCCAGGAACTGCCGGGAGGCTGTCCGGGTTCTGGGGGACCTGATGGAGACCTATGGTTCTGAGGAGTCCAATGCGGTTCTTTTTATGGATAAGGAAGAGGCCTGGATTTTTGAGATCTATGGCGGGACTTCCTGGGCGGCCATGAGGCTGCCGGATGACAAGGTGGCCGCCATCGGGACCCTGGTTATGCTGGAGTGGGTGAATTTTGACAATCCCGGGGATGACTGGTATGTGTCTCCTAATCTGAAGGGGATTCTGGACCGGCTGCCGGCTCAGGTGGTCCGGGAGGATGGTGCTTATAATATTACGGATACCATCGTGCCTGGTCAGAGGACGCCGCTTTATACCCTGAGGATATGGAGACTGCTGCAGAGGATGGCTCCTTCCAAGGTGGGGGATTATGATGAAGATGCCCATTATCCTTTACTGATAGAGCCTGACCAGAGG
This sequence comes from Lachnospiraceae bacterium UBA7026, assembly GCA_002494165.1. GTDB lineage: Bacteria > Bacillota > Clostridia > Lachnospirales > Lachnospiraceae > Anaerobutyricum. The sequence goes on from DLBH01000016.1 coordinate 14,522, forward strand.
GTTTCTGTTCTTGAGGTCATGAAGTTCTTTGGGGACCGTCTTGAGGGGACCGGCTACGATGTGGACCTGCTGCCCTGGGAAGAGAAGAAGACCCGTTTTCCTGCCGGGGATACCAACCAGAGTGCGTCCCATGTTATACAGACCTTTGAGGACCTGCCCGACCGTTGCTGCCAGCTGCAGTGGCTGGCCATGGCAAATGCAGAATATTCCGTTTATGTTCCTGCATTTTCCGGTATTAGTGATACCTTTGAAAAATACAAGACCGATGCTAAAGAAGATGGGCTTATTGATGAGGGCTTCTACTATCTTTGCAAGAGGATCTGGGCTCTGGCCGTCACTGACCGGGACCACCTGGGTAAGGGGGTCAGCCGTTTCCAGCGGGCCCAGGAAAAGAAGATGTTTGACCAGATTATGAAAGAGCTGGATCCGGTCCGGGAGGCCTACCGGGTTTCTGATGCGGAGGGAGACCGCTATGTGACGGACCTGGCGGCCAGGATGGCGGCAGACCAGTATGATATCCAGCTGGATCTGTACCGGAGGCTCTTTTTCCGGCATATGTTTAACTGTGACGACTTTATTGAAGAAAAGAAAAATTTTGAGATGGAGGAGATTTAAAGATGGAAATTAGGGGAAGACTGGAAGAAAAAAGATTGCTTTTGGAGATTGAGGGAAGGCTTGATGCCGATAATGCCGACCAGGCGGACCAGAGGATCCAGGCCCTGCAGGAGGAGTTTCCTGCCGAACATATGACCATTGATGCCAAAGGCCTTGAATATATTTCTTCTGCCGGCCTTCGGGTCCTGATGAAATATGCCCGCAAGGACAGACAGCTTCGTGTAATCAATACTTCTGAGGAAGTTTATAACATTTTCTATATCACCGGTTTTACGGATATCATGACCGTGGAGCAGAGCGAGGAGGCCAGGGCTGAATTCTCAAGCAATTTTACAGGCCTTAATGATACTACCTGGGAGTTTGAATTCTCTTCTACGGTTCAGATGTTTGAAGACCAGGTGGCTGCCCATCCGGACCGGCTTGCTGTAACCAGCACGCAGATTTCCATGACTTATGATGAACTCAATGAGACATGTAACCGGATTGCCAACCTGCTCCACTTCTTTAATATCCAACATGATGATACCATTATGATCCTGCTGCCCAGATCTGTCATGACCTATGTTGCCAACATGGGTATTCTGAAGGCGGGCGCGTCTTTTGTGGTTGCCAATCTTTCCTACCCGGATGAGCGTATCAAGTTCATGTATGAGGATGCCGGCTGTAAATATATGATCACCACCCACAGGGTAGCCTTTGACCGGCTGGATCTTATTATAAGTCTGGGCAGGAGGCCGCTCTTCCTGGAGAGGATTATGACATCCCCCTGGACCGAGAACCCCGGCCTTCGTATCAATGAAGATGACCTGGCTTACTGTATCTATACTTCCGGATCTACCGGCAATCCCAAGGGTGTTATGATTGAGCACGGCAACCTGACCAACTTCCTCCACCACAATCCCAAGAACCATGAGACCATGGGGATCGTGGATAGGGGTACGGTAGAGCTGGCGGTGGCCCCGCTGACTTTTGACGTTTCCATCATGGAGGAGTTTATTCCCCTGACCTCGGGCATGACCGTGGCCCTGGCTACGGAGGAGGAGATTATGAATCCCCTCAAGATGCGTGATTTTATTATGAAGCATGGCGTGGATGCCATGTGCTGTACCCCCAGCTATTTCAGCAGTCTCCTGGCCCTGCCCCAGCTCAACGAAGCCCTGGGCAGAATTAAGGTGATTGACTTTGGTGCCGAGGCTTTCCCGGGCAGTCTTTATGATAAGATCCGGGCGGTGAATCCGGATGTTTATATCATGAATGGTTACGGTCCCACTGAGGCTACCATCAGCTGTACCATGAAGGTTATGGATGGGGGAGAAAATGTAACGATCGGTATTCCTAACAGTAATGTATATTGTTATATTGTAGATGATAACCTCAATGAACTTCCCCAGGGTCAGGTCGGCGAGCTGCTGATCTGTGGTCTGGGTGTCGGCAGGGGTTACAAGAACCTGCCGGAGAAGACCAAGGCAGTTTTCGTCAGCTTCCGGGGCATGAAGGCCTACCGGACGGGAGACCTGGCCTGTATTACAGAGGACGGGGAGATTGAGTACCATGGCAGACAGGATTCCCAGATCAAGCTTCACGGTCTCCGTATCGAATTAGGAGAGATCGAGGAGAACATGAGCAAGCATCCGATGATCGACCTCTGTGCCGCAGCCCCCATTGAAAACCGTTATCTCTGCCTCTACTATACCGTGAAGGGACCCGTGGATAAGGAGGAGCTTAAGGCCTTTGCCAAAGAACATCTGGCCCACTATATGGTACCGGAGATCTTTGTCCAGCTTGATGAGATGCCTCTGACGGCCAACATGAAGATTGACAGGAAGTCCCTGCCCAAGCCGGAGCTGCCCAAGGTGGAAGTACGGGAAGCAGAGACCCCCATGCAGGAGAAGATTCTGGAGAGAGTGCGGTCTGTCATCACTGACGCGGACATCGGAATTGACACCAACCTCTTTGATGCTGGTATGTCCTCCCTGGATGTGATCGTTCTCTTAGGCTTCCTGGGCGATGAGTACCAGGTGGCCCTCAATATTAAAGATATGGAAGATAATCCTTCCGTTCTGCAGCTGGAGCAGATGATCCAGTCCAAGCCCAAGCTCAAGCAGCGGGAGAAGAAGGACCGTTACCCGGCCCTGATCATCCAGAGTGTGGATTACGTTCAGTGGGTGCAGGAAAATGCGCCGTCCCACACTATTCCGGTGATGATCACCATGGATGCCTCCGTGGACTCAGACCGGCTGCTTAAGGCCCTTAAGACGGCCATCCTTAATCATCCCGGCATGTCCAGCCGCTTCGAGATTGCCGATGGCAAGGTTTGGCAGATTCCCTGTGAGGATGTGTCCAAATATTATGAGCCGGAGATCGAGATGGTTTCCGAAGACCAGATGGCAGGAATCAAAGAGAAGCTGGCTTCGGAGCTGATGGATCCCAAAGACCTTCCACTTTATCTGATTCGTCTTTACGAGACGGAAGAGAAGAAACATCTCTTTATCCGCTTTGCCCACGCGATCACCGACGCTGACTCCATCGACATCCTGGTCAGAGATATCGCCCTGGCCTACGAAGGTAAGGAACTGGACAAGGAGTTTGCCACCATCTTTGACGCAGGCGATGAGAACTTTGAGTTTATGGAGTCGCCACTCTACGCCCAGACCCTGGGCTACTACAGGCAGATGACAAAAGACATGGACGGCTGGATGAATGTGGAGGGAGACCTGAAGGAAGAGGAGATCCGCCTGGGAACTGCTGAGCGGACCCTGTCTGTAGGCAAGGACAAGATTCTGGATTACTGCAAAGAGACCAAGACTACGGCCAACTCTTTCTTTGCCGGTCTGACGGCCCTCACCTTTTCCGCCCTCACCGGCCAGGACCAGTCCTCCTATATGCTGGCCTACAACGGAAGAAATGACTACCGTTTTAATAATACCTTTGGTTTCTTTGCCACTCTGCTGCCTGTATGTGCCAAGGCTGACAAGGACAGAAGTTTCCATGATTTCCTTCTTGAAACCCAGAGGCAGCTGATCCGCACCATGGGCAACACAGCCATCCCCCTTGAGGAAATGACTGGCCAGTTCCCCAATATGTTTGACTACCTCTTTGCTTTTCAGTCGGAGGAAGAGCAGATGACTATGGACGGCAAACCTCTTGAGCTGGAATGGCTTTCCGAGGATGTGGGAAGTTCCCTGACCAGGATGGTTGTCCAGATTCTGCCTCTCGAAGACAGTTACCAGATCCGGATCGACTATCATGCCAACCGTTACAGCCAGGCTTTTATGGACCATATGCTTGACTGTATGGAACAGATTGCCGCCATGGGTCTTGAGGGCCATCTCTTAGGGGAAATATTGGACCATGAGTAAGGACAGATTAGAAGACAACATAAAGAATAGCTTGGAGGACAAAGAGACAAAATTGAAGGATAGTCTGAAAGACAAAGAGACAAAATTGAAGGACAGCCTGAAAGATAAAGAAACAAAATTGAAGGATAGTCTGAAAGACAAAGAAGCAAATTTAAAGGAAAACTTAAAAGACGAAGAAGCAAAATTAAAGAGTAGTTTAGAGGAGAAAAAAGAAGAAATAAAGGAAAAGGCAGGAAACCAACAGGCAGTAATAAAGGAGAAGTTAGAAGGCCAAGGGGAAAAAATAAAGGGAAAAGTAGAGGAGATCGATGAAAAGAGAAAATCTATAAAGGTCTCTGACCATTTTACAGTGGGCAAGATGATCCGTTATACCCTCCTGCCTATCTTCTCTCTTCTGTGTACCTCCCTCTACGCTGTAGTAGACGGCTGGTTTATCGTGAATTTTACCGATGAGATCTCCTATGCGGCGGTGAATATGATGAGTCCCTATATCATCGTATTCCCCACCGTGGGATTTATGCTGGGTACCGGTGGAAGTGCCCTGATCAGCATGGTGCTGGGTCAGGGGAACAAGGAGAGGGCCAGTCAGATCTTCAGTATGATCCTGCAGCTGGGCCTTATCCTGGCTGTCATCATGACGGCCCTGGAATTCCTGCTGATGGATCCCTTTGTGGACTGGCAGAAGGCGGATACGGCCCTCCATGCAGGCTGTATGGCCTACGGCAGGATCATCCTGATCGGCACCACATTTTCTGTCTTCCAGTATGCCTTCCAGAGCTTTCTGGTTATGGCGGACAAGCAGAAGCTGGCCTTTGCCGCCACCATCATTGCCGGTATGACCAATATGGTTTTCGATGCCATCTTCATCATCGTCTTCAAGTGGGGCCTGACCGGTGCAGCGGCAGCCTCCGTCATGGGCGAAGCATTGGCTGCCATCATTCCCGCCTACTTTATCTTCAAGGGAAAGGTGGACCAGCTGAAATATGCCCGTACCAATATGGAAGTAAAGGTGCTGGCCAAGGTTTGCAGCAACGGATCTTCGGAGATGCTGTCCTATATCGCCTCTTCCGTGGTGGGCATGCTGTATAATTACCAGCTCAATAAGCTGGCCGGCGAGGCTGGAATCAATGCCTATGGTACTCTCATGTACTTCGGCATCCTCTTCCTCTGCATTTTCACCGGATTTGACATGGAGGCCGTGCCGGTCATCGGCTACCAGTACGGTGCAGACAACAAGAAGGAATTGAAGAATCTTTTTAAGGTATGTTATACCATAATCGGTGCCTGCTGCCTCATCATTTTCGCGATCTCCTTTTTTGGCGCCGAGATGCTTTGCGGGATCTTCGTCCGCAACCATCCGGCACTCTTTGAGATGACGGTCCGGGCCTGCCGGATCTACAGCCCCATGTATCTGTTCGCGGGACTGAATATCATGGCCTCGGCCCTCTTTACGGCCCTCAACAATGGACTGGTTTCGGCCATCATCTCCCTGGTGAGAAGTATGATTCTGCCGGTGATCCTGGTCTTCTCCCTGCCCCTGATCTGGGGCCTGGATGGTGTCTGGATCTCCTCCGTGGCTTCGGAGGTAGGATGTTTTGCCCTGAGTCTGATCTTCATCCTTGTATTCAGGAAGAAGTATGGTTATCTCTAGGAAAGGGACGCGATTATTGCCGGGTAAGGGCTTGACCCCAGCCGGGTAAGGGCCTGACCCCAGCCGGGAAAACCGGTCATGGAGGATTGCCCTTGAATACAGTGTATCAATAGTTTAAGATATTAGATATTTAAAGATGTTAAATAGTTAAAGATGATAAAGGACCAGTCTGGCTTATGCCGGGCCGGTTCTTTTGTTTTAAGAGGGATTTGAGCCGGAAAGCAGGGAAGAAAGCCGTGAAAATAAAGAATTTTTTGTTTTTGGATGTTGGGAAATATAGTATAATAAAAACACATAATGGAAATAAAATAATGAATAATGAACATAGCATGATATAGTTTCCGAGTCTGTGGACCTAAAGATTCATCCAGGGTCAGCAGACCGTCGTCCGGGGTAAGTCCGGACTCAGAGCCATACGGGAAACGGTATGACTTTCCGTGTTTGAGAAGGAGACAGCGATACCAAGGGGGAGGACTGTCTGATTTTCCAGGCGGGTCTCCTCTTTTTATTATGCAGTCACGGGGCCAACAGCGGGCCCGGTCAGCAGTCCAGGCAGGATTTGAAACCTGCTGCGAGGCAAGATCTGTGACCTATGGCCAGTCAAGCTCCGTGGCCTGCGACGAGGCAGGATCTGTGACATGCGGCCAAACAAGCTTTGTGGCTCGCAGTCAGACAAGATCTGTGGCCTGTGGCCAGGTAAGATCTGTGGCCGCGGCCAGGCAAGATCTGTGGCTCGT